>JALSPH010000029.1 GCA_026986055.1 Campylobacterales bacterium | reverse complement strand
TAAAAAGACAGGTGCGACATACGCCATATCTACCAATAGCGGTACTTCCGCGCTCCATCTATCTATGTGCGCTATGGACCTTAAGAGGGGTGACAAGATAATATGCTCTGTAAACTCCTTTCCTTCCGTACCTGAAGTGGTCCGACACTTCGATGCGGAGCCTATCTTCGTAGATATCGACCCTGATGATTTCAACATCGACCTCGATGCGTTCGAAAAGGTTCTTGAAGATAATATCTCCAAAAAACTCAAAGGTGCCATCATAAACCACGTCGGCGGCCAGCCTACAGATCTCGATCGTCTATACGAGATAGCAAAACGGTTCAAGATTAAGATAGTCGAAGATGCCAGCGACGCACTCGGTGCTAAATATAACGGAAACCCGATAGGCGCTACCGGAGCCGACATAACATGCTTCAGCTTCTCTCCCCATATGAAGAACTCGGTTGCAAATGCGGGGGTTATGTTGTGCGAAGATGATGAGCTGTATGAGAGGGGTATGCTTCTTAGAAACCATGCCATAGAATCTTCCGGTTGGGACAAGTACGGCAACCTCGAGTATGTCTACGATGTGGTCGATATCGGTTGGAAATACGACATAAGCGAACTTGACGCTGCATACGCTTTGGCCCAATACAAGAGGCTGGACAAAACGATAGAGAAGAGAAAAAAGATCGCCAAAAGGTACAACGAGCTTCTTGAAGGGGTGAAGCATGTATCTTTGCCTGTCGAGAAACGCGACCATATATACCAGCTCTACATCATAAAGATAGATCGCAACAGAGACGGTTTCGCAAGAGCCCTGAAAGAGAGGGGAATACACTGCGGTCTTCACTACATACCTCTACACCTGATGACCTACTACAAGCAGAAATACTCTCTTAGAGTCAATGACTTCCAAAACGCTCTGCAAACTTACCAGCAGGTTCTCTCTCTGCCAATCTACAACAGTATGAGCGATGCCGATGTGGAGTATGTTTGTGAAATGGTAAAAGAGGTGGCAGACAAACATATTTGATGTCACTTTTCGTAACTTTTTTTGAAAACCTCTACTACCGGCCGAAATGGTACCACTGGCCGGTAGCCCTCCTGCTTTTGCCGCTCTCGACGGTATATGCATCCGTTATGTGGATACGAAGAGTTGCTGCAAAGCCCAAAAACTTCGGAATTCCCATAATAAGCGTCGGAAATCTGCTTGTTGGCGGCAGCGGTAAAACACCTATGACTATAGAGTTTGCAAAAAGATTTGAAGATGCTGCCGTAGTTTTGAGAGGCTACGGCAGAAGAAGCGAGGGGCTTTTCGTCGTAAGCGAGCATGGTAAAATATTGGTCGATGTAAATATCAGCGGAGATGAAGCGATGCTTCTGGCCAAATCTTTGCCGAAAGCTACGGTGATAGTGGCTGAAGATAGGCTCAAAGCGATAGAGAGAGCGAAAAAGATGGGTGCGAAGGTGGTTTTCCTGGATGACGGTTTCACCAAAGTGGGTATAGAGAAGTTCGATATTTTGCTCTATCCTCCCAAAACACCAAACATGCTGCCTCTGCCGTCAGGACCATTCAGAGAGTTTCCGTTTGCAAAGAGATATGCCGATCTTATATTGAGAGAGGGAGAAGATTTCTGGCGCGAGGTGAGCTGTGAAGGGTGTGACGCTCCTATGCTGCTGGTTACCGCCATAGCCAATCCAAAAAGGCTTGAGCCATACCTGCCAAAGGAGTCGGTAGTAGGGCGTATGTTGCTTCCGGACCACTCCTGGTTCGACAAAGAGAGTATAGAGAAAGAGATGAAAAAAGTTGGTGCAAAGAGGCTTCTTGTAACCCAGAAAGATGCGGTAAAGCTTGAACCATACGGGTTCGATATGGCTCTCTTGAAGCTAAGACTTCGGGTAGATCCGAAAATTTTTGAAACTCTTGAAAGGTGGGTTGAAAAAAGTGACACTGGGAAGTAGGGTAGTTTCGGCTTTATTTGCACTATCTCTTTTTCTGCTGCCGGCATCCGCTTTCGACAAGGAGTGGGATTTTGAAAACTATCGTGTCGGCTCTGTACCTGACGGATGGAGCGTAGGCGCCACCAATGCCGACGGCCTGCCGTCGTGGAGAATCATTAAAGTTTCCGGCGCACCGTCGGGTAGCCATGTCCTGGAGATGGCAAGGCCGGCAGTTGCCGGGGGGCCTTTTGGCATAGGGATGGTTTTCAACGTATGTTTCAACACGGAAATTTCGCTAAAAAATCTGAAAGCGACGGTCAAGTTCAAGCCGGTTAGAGGCGAGGAGGACCAGGGTGGGGGAGTGATATGGAGAGTGAAAGATAAAGATAACTACTATATCGCCCGCTACAATCCGTTAGAGGAGAATTTCAGATACTACTACGTCAAAGATGGGAGAAGATTTTTGATAAAGGGTGTTCCTTTGAGGCTTGAAAAAGGTCTCTGGCACACTATAACGATTTTGCAGCAAGATGAAAAGTTCGAAGCCTATGTGGATGGAAAAAAACTTTTCGACGCAAGAGATTGGCATATAAGAGATGCCGGAAATGTAGGCCTTTGGACAAAAGCTGATGCAGTGACGATGTTCGATGATTTTAGAGTGGAGAAGTTAAAGGAGGAAGATTGATTTAGTACTTTGAAAAATTACGAAACCTCGCTCAGGCGAGATGAGATTTTTAGCGAAGCTAACGTTTGAAAACTACACTAAAAAGTGCGAACGCAAGCGCCCCTTCGGGGTTGGGCGCACTTTTTTCGCTAATAGCGATCGTTTGTTTTCAAACTAAAATCTCAAAGCCTTCGCTCGATTTGTAATTTTTCAGGTTGTTCGATTTCTTTTACTTTTATGGCTATCCTGATATACTCTTAAAAAAAATTTAATGGAGTTTCTATGCAAAAGAAGATGCAAGTGGTCCAAACACTTCTGGATACCCTTCCTTTCATAAAGAAGTTCGCGGGGCAGACTATTGTCATAAAGTACGGAGGAGCGGCTCAGACCTCTCCCGATCTTAAAGAGAAGTTCGCTCAAGATATTGTTTTGATGCACCTTGTGGGTATCAGGCCGGTCATAGTGCACGGAGGAGGACCGAAAATAACGAAGCTTCTGGCAGACCTTGGTATATCTACAGAGTTTGTCGAAGGGCAGCGCGTAACCTCGAAAGAGGCTATGAGGATAGTCGAGATGGTGTTAAGCGGTGAGGTGAACAAAGATATAGTTTCGGCCCTCAACGACCATGGTTCGAAAGCGATAGGTATAAGCGGCAAAGATGCACACTTCATACAGGCACGTGCGAAAGATAGAAGCAAGTGGGGCTATACAGGAGTGATTGAGGATATACACGCAGAAGTGGTGCAAAATCTCATGGACGAGGAGTTCATTCCCGTCATCGCCCCCATAGCGGCCAGCAAAGACCCGGGAGAGCCAGGTTTTAACATAAATGCCGACTTGGCTGCCAGTAAGATAGCGGTAGCCCTTAAAGCGAGCAAAGTGGTCTTTTTGACCGATACACCCGGAGTGCTAGACGGCGAAGGAAAGCTCATAGGTACACTTGGAACGGAGAAGATCGCCCTTTTGAAAAACGAAGGGGTTATAAGCGGCGGAATGGTACCCAAAGTGGATGCATGCCTTGAGGCGATCAACGGAGGGGTTCAAAAAGCGCACATAATAGACGGACGTATAGAGCACTCTATATTGCTCGAGATTTTCACAAGCGAGGGTGTAGGAACGCAGATAGTGCATTGAAAAGTGAGTGATGAGTTATGAGTGGTTGATATATAGAGGATGGTTGTTTGCGCTACATTGTGACTCGTCGTATTGAGAGCCGATATGCGGGTGGAAGCGGTGAGTATCCACTGCTTTTCAATGAGATTTGGAAAGATATGGATAGTTTCGAGGCCCACTGCAACCGAAAGGCGATAAGGGAGTTTTTTGAAAAAGAGTCTCTTGCCGAAGATGGGCTTGTAGAGAAGTGGGACGTAAATGTCTATACGGATGAGCCAAAAGAGTATGATGCTCCAGTGAAAAGGAAGTGATATGGCTACGAAATACAGAGTTGTTATCGTCAGTGTGCCAAGTGTCGCCGAAGCTAGAAGAATAGCCCATAAAGTTGTCGAAAAAGAGTTGGCTGCATGTGTAAGCATAGTGCCGAAAGTCCGTTCGATATATCGTTGGGAGGGAAAAGTGGAGGAGACGCAAGAGACTCTGCTGCTCATGAAAACAAAAAAAGAGGCACTGTCCAAATTGACAAAGAGAATAAAGAAGATGCATAGCTATGAAGTCCCTGAAATCTTGGCTTTGAAGGTAGATGACGGAGACGATGAATACTTGAAATGGCTTGAACTCTCTACCTTCAATCAAAAGTCAGAAGAACCGGATTGAGGCCGCATAAAACTGAAGCTAAGATAAAAAAGTGCTCCTCAGCCCTCTGAAACCTCCTTTAGGATATAATCGGCTCCAAAAACAGAGGATAGAGTGCATGACTTTTATAGAGACCCGCGGTAACGACGGTGTAAAACCTATAGAGACTACTTTTTCAGAGGCGATTTTGAGCCCTGCTGCAAGTTTCGGCGGGCTCTACGTTCCCAAAGAGTTGCCTGAACTTGACTTCAATTTTTTCCAAAAACATACACAAAGCAGCTACAAAGAGCTTTGTAAAGCACTTTTTGAGAAGTTCGACGTAGATATTGACGAAGGTGATTTGAACGAAGCACTTAATCGTTACGATCTTTTCGACGACCCGAAAGAGCCTGTCCCTTTGACCAAAGTCGAAGATGACGCTTTTGTCAGTGAACTATGGCACGGCCCTACGAGAGCCTTCAAAGATATGGCTCTTCAACCATTCGGTTACATTCTTTCAAAGCTTGCCGAAAAAAGAGGCGAAAAGTATCTGATAATGGCGGCAACCAGTGGAGATACCGGACCTGCTACGCTGGAGAGTTTCAAAGATG
>JALSPH010000028.1 GCA_026986055.1 Campylobacterales bacterium | reverse complement strand
TAGCCGCCATAATCTGTACATTCTTCTGAGTAGCGGCCCCGAAGAGAGATAGAACACTCAACAGAAGAAATAGGAGTTTACGCATTTACAACCAGAGTCGAAGCAGTTTTGTCGTGCCATGCTTGACACTTAGGATCGAAAAGTGCCCAAACGAATCCGAGGTAGAATATCATCCCGCTTACGACCCTGAAGACTCCTCTGTTGAATGCAGCCTGAAAGCCGGGCTGAGCGAGAGTGGAAGCGTCTGCAACACGTATTTTCATAGCGATCTTCCCAAGGGATGCGCCATACTGCCAGACAAAGAGGGTATGGTAGATTATCTGTGTCGCAGCCATAAGCAGCCAAACGCCGTTTATGACTGCTGCGACCTCTTCGGTGCTCTGAGCCGCAGAGATAGGCTCCCACAGCATAATGACGAAAATCATACTTATGAGAAGATCGTCTATCGCGTATGCTGCCGCACGACGGCCGATAGGTGCAAGGTCGGCTTCATCCGACCGGTTGAACTCATCTGTTCCCATAGATACTACGAGTCCCGCAACGCCTGGTAGGCGATGTCGCTTCTGCACTGTTTGCCGGCAAAATGTACCTGTCCACAAAGCATGTATGCGTTGTCTCTTGCCTCTTTTATGCTATCTCCGAGCCCTACGCACACAAGAACTCGCCCGCCGGTAGCCATGAGCTTCCCATCTATCAGACTCACTCCCGCATAATCTATATGAGCCTTCTGGGCAAGCTCCGTATGGACGATCTTGTCGACTATTATCTCTGCCGGTTCGCTGCTTTTGTACGGGTAGTTCTTGCTCGCCATGACCACGCCTACCGCATATTTGTCTATAAACTCTACATTTAGTTCATCGAGCCTCCCTGAAGCGGCCTTGTCGAAAAGCTCGCCGGCAGGAGTCTTCAAAAGCGGCATCAGCACTTCACACTCCGGATCTCCGAACCGTACGTTGAATTCGAGCGTATATGGTTCACCGTTGACGATCATAAGTCCGGCAAAAAGCACCCCCTCAAAAGGCATACCTTCAGCCGCCATTCCATCCACCGTAGGGCGAATAATACGCTCTTCAATCTTCTTGTAGAGCTCATCGTCAATGAGAGGCGTTGGAGCGTAAGCTCCCATACCGCCGGTATTTGGCCCTTCGTCGTTGTCAAGGAGCCTCTTATGATCCTGGGCAGCCGGCAGCATCACGAAATCTTTCCCGTCGCAGATGGCAAAAAGGGATAGCTCGTAACCGTCCAGATACTCCTCTACGACTATCTTAGTCCCCGCTTCCCCGAAAGCTTTTCCGCTAAGCATCTCAGATGCCGCTCTCTTGGCATCTTCATGCGTCGGAGCTATGATGACACCCTTTCCCGCGCATAGCCCGTCGGCCTTCACCACTACAGGGACGGGAAGAGACTCTATAAACTTGAACGCCTCTTCGATACTATCCGTCTCTATATATCTTGCCGTAGGAATTTTGTGTCTTGCAAGGAAGTTTTTCATGAATATCTTGCTTCCCTCAAGCCGTGCAGCATCTTTGGAGGGGCCGAATATCTTAAGGCCCCTGGCTTTGAAAATATCTACGATTCCGCCTACGAGGGGGGCTTCGGGACCTACTATAGTCAGGTCTATTCCCTCTTTTTCCACATAGTCCGCAAGCTCTTCGTAGTCGCTTATATCGACATTTTCACCCATCTGCACGGTCGCACCGTTACCCGGCGCGAAGTAGATCTTTTCGACCTCGCTATCTTTATGTAGCGCACGACCGATGGCATACTCCCGTCCGCCGCTTCCTATTACCATCACCTTCATAAAACTGCCTTCTTGAAAAAATTAAAAGCTAAAAGTTGTTATGGGAGATTGGCGGCATTGAACTTTTAGATTTTAATTTTTTACCTGCAGCGCAAGGACCGAGCGGGCGTTCACGCTCAAGTGTGGTCCAAAGCAGACCAACGATGCAGGAGGGAGATGCGCTTTAGGCGGCAGCTTCTCGCCGGGAGCACCGGCTCAGACGAAGTTACCGACACACGGCGCATCTACGCAGTCCCGCAATATCAAAGTGTTGGACCCCCGTAATGCGGATAGCGCACCGCTCAGTCAATTTAATTATACTCCAACTTGCTTAAGCAAGCGCTAAAGAGCGATTCGTTTTGCAAATTCAATTGTATCTTCGATCGATTGTGAGGGTGAAATCAAAGGCTCTATATTTTTTGGAAATGCAAGGGCCGTCTTTTTCCCTATCGCTACCGCGGTGTAACTTTCACTCCACTCGAAATTTTGCAAAAAACAGTTCACTATAGAAGGGGAGGTAAAGATCAAAACGGCTCCCCTTTCGGGAGCATCCCCTTTGGCATACGATTTGCAGACGGTTTCGTAAATCACTCTCTCTTCAACCTGGACGCCGGCGCTTCTTAGATCTTGCACTATTTTGGAGGCTACAACCTTCGGGCGCGGATAGAGCCACTTGTAAGAGCCGAACTTTTCGACAAGCTCTCTTGCCAAAGTATCCCCATAGGCTTTAGATGCTATGAAGATCACTTTACCGCCCCGCTTTTTTATCTCGTCGGCAGTCATTTTCCCTATGGCGGCAGCCGGGATCTCTCTCCACTTTCTAGATGTAATCTCATCGAGAGCTTTAACACCCTGTTTGGAGGTGAAAATGAGAGCGTCAAACGGTGAAAAGTCTATCTCCTGCTCATAAGTCACAAACTCTATCATCGGCATATTGACGACACCTTCGACAGGGGTGGGTGATAGGAGATAGATCTTTTTACCCATCAGCCGACCGACACCCAAAACTTTTCACCATTCACCATCCACCATTCAACATTCATCATTCAACAGCCTCACTCCCACTCTATCGTGGCGGGGGGCTTGGAGCTTATGTCGTAAACTACGCGGTTTATACCGTCGACTTCGTTTATGATGCGTCTGCTTATCCGCTCCAGTAGATCGTGCGGAAGATGCGCGAAAGTCGCCGTCATTCCATCTACCGCCTCTACGACGCGCACGCAAACGGTGTTGTCGTATGTGCGGTTGTCACCCATGACGCCTACGCTCTTTACGTTCAAAAGAACGGCAAAAGCCTGCCATGTCTTGTTGTAGTAGCCGCTCGCTTTCAACTCCTCGAGCAAAATAGCGTCCGCTTCACGCAGAATATCGAGGTCGTAGATATTGACCTCTCCCATGATTCTTATGGCCAAACCGGGGCCTGGGAACGGGTGGCGATATACAAGCGACTCGGGCAGTCCAAGCTCCAGGCCAAGCTTTCTGACCTCATCCTTGAATAGTTCTCTTAGAGGCTCGATAAGCTCGAAATCCATCCAGTCTGGCAGACCGCCGACATTGTGGTGGGACTTTATCGTCTCGCTCGGCCCTTTAACGGAGATCGACTCTATGACATCCGGATATAGGGTTCCTTGTGCAAGAAACTTTATACCCTCATGTTTTTTAGCCTCCTGTTCGAAAACCTCTATGAAAGTATGCCCTATAATCTTTCTCTTTTTCTCAGGGTCCGTGACTCCTGCAAGCTTGACCAGAAAGTGCTCGCTGGCATCGATCGTAATCAAAGGAACTTTCAGGTGGACTTTGAAGACGCTCTCCACCTGTTCCCTCTCCCCTTTTCTAAGCAGACCGTTGTCGACAAAAACAGGAATGAGCTGCTCTCCTATCGCTTCGTAAAGGAGTGCGGCGACTACGGAGGAGTCGACTCCGCCGCTCAGAGCGCAAAGCACTTTGCCTTCACCCACCTGCTCGCGAATCTTTTTTATCTGCTCTTTCAAAAAGTGGCCCATATCCCACTTTTGGGTCACTCCGCAAACCTTTCTTGCGAAGTTTCTAAGCATAATATGCCCCTCATCTGAGTGGTGAACCTCAGGGTGAAACTGCAGGGCGTATATCTTTCTCGACTCATCGGCTATGGCGGCATACGGCGAGTTGTCGCTGTAGGCTATGGGCTTGAATCCTTCAGGGAGCTTCTCTACGCGATCGGAGTGGCTCATCCAGACGATCGTTCCGTCGTGGCACCCCTCAAAAAGGGGTGAGGTGTGGCCATGCTCTTCATGGAAATGAAGCTCCGCCTTGCCATATTCGTGATGTGTCGAGCGGACGACGGAGCCTCCGAAATCTACGGCGATTCTCTGCATTCCGTAGCAGATACCCAAAATCGGAAGACCTAGTTCATAAATCTCTTTGTCTACCTCGTAGGCATTCTCGTCATAGACCGATGCGGGTCCGCCGCTAAGAATTATCCCTTTTGGGTTTTTAGCCTTTATCTCATCCGCTTTCGTGAAGTATGGAACGATTTCACAGTAGACCTTCTCTTCTCTGAGTCTTCTTGCGATAAGCTGGGTATATTGCGAGCCAAAATCGAGCACTATGATACTTACATCTTTCAAATCGGTGTCCTTGGGGTTTGGATATTGTCGTGATTTTATCGTAAATAGGTTGAAAGTTTGGTGAGACTATTTTGCGGAGCGGCTAAACAGGGGAGTGCCCTATTATGCAAGAGGCCCGAAGGCCTCTACATATCTTGTTTTCAATAAAGACCGAGTATCTCGAACTGTATATACCAAAGAATCATTGAAAGAATATAACCTGCCAGAACGGTCCATGCAAGCCTTAAATGCGCACCGAAAGTGTAGATTCCGCGGAGTCTTCCCATGACCCCTACGCCGGCTGCGGAACCGAAGCTTATGAGGCTGCCGCCTATACCTGCCGTCAGCGTCACAAGAAGCCACTGGTCAAGACCCATCTCCGGACTCGCCTTCAAGATGGCACTCATCACCGGAACGTTATCTACTATAGCCGAAATGAAGCCTACGCCGATATTGGCCGCGGTCGGTCCGACAAGACCGTAAAGGTCGTGAATATACTCCAAAAATCCAAGGTAGTGCAGGGCACCTACGGCGGAGAGGATTCCGAAAAAGAAGAGAAGAGTGTCGTTCTCCACCTTCTTCATGTTCA
>JALSPH010000027.1 GCA_026986055.1 Campylobacterales bacterium | reverse complement strand
CATCTTCTTTATATACTCGACGGTGCTAAGAGCCATCTCTTCGCTCTCTCTGAAGTCCTGTGAAGAGCCTTCGGAAGTTATCGAGTAGAGTTTGGACTCCACCGCATCCATAACATCGGTCACCGGCAGGTCATCTTCTACCGTCAACTTTTTTATCTCGGTAGCAAGCCCGACAAGTGCGCGTTTTTGCGACTTCGCTTTTATCTCTTTTATGTAGGCATGTGTGTTCGAAAGAGGGTTGGCTCCCAAAATATCCAAAAAAGCGACCTCATCGAACCTCTTTTTGGCACTCAACTTCTCTCTTAAAAACTCTTCATCTATCGGCATATCGGCCCTGAAAAGCTCCTCCATAGCGCTAAAGAGATGCTGATGGAACGGGTGGTAGAAATCTTCCGGTTTAAGCTGCGAAGCTATCTCCTCATACTCCGCCGGATCGAAGATGATCGTGCTTAAAACGGCACGTTCGATGTTTAAGTTATATAGATGCTCTTCCATTTTACTCCGCCTCTTTCGCCAGCTTCTCCACCTCTTTCAAAAATCGCTCTACAAGTTCGCTCTCCTGCAGTTTAGCGACAACTTCACCTTTAACCATCACAAGGCCGCTCCCTTTGCCGTAGGCGATAGCTACATCCGCACTTTTCGCCTCTCCTATAGCGTTTACAACGCACCCCATTACCGAAACGTTAAGAGGGGTCTTGATATGTTTGGTCTTCTCCTCCACTTCAGAGACGGCCTTCACCAGATCCGCCTCTATGCGACCGCAAGTAGGACAGGAGATTATGTTTAGCCCCTCTTTGGCTACGCCGCTATCTTTAAGAATCGCTCGTGCTACCTCTATCTCCTTTTCAAGCTCCCCGGTAATGGAGACTCTCATCGTATCGCCTATGCCTTCAAGAAGCAGCGTCCCAAGAGCTATCGCGCTTTTTATAGTGGCGTGGAAGACAGTTCCGGCTTCCGTTACCCCCAGATGAAAAGGGTACTCCACAAGGGGCCTTAGCATTCTGTAAGCCTCCACCGTCCTCTCTACATCGCTTGCTTTCATAGAGACTTTTATGTCAGTAAAGCCCAGGTCTTCCAGGAATTTTATGTTGTAAAGTGCAGACTCCACCATCCCTTTGGCCGTCTGCCCGTAACGATCTTCAAAATCCTTCTCCAGACTTCCGCAATTGACCCCTATGCGAATAGGTATATCTCTCTCTTTGCAAGCCTTCACCACCTCTTTGACGCGACTCTTTTCGCCTATGTTGCCCGGGTTTATCCGTATGCAGTCGACAGACTCCGCGGCGATCAGTGCAAGACGGTAGTTGAAGTGTATGTCGGCGACCAGAGGCAGAGAGGTTTTGGCGCGTATCTCTTTCAAAGCGTTCGCATCTTCGTAGTCGGGTACCGCGACTCTGACTATGTCGGCTCCGGCAAAGTGCAAACGATTTATCTGCTCGACCGTAGCTTCAATATCTGCGGTACGCGAATATGTCATAGACTGAACGGAGATAGGAGCGTCCCCTCCTATAGCCACGTCTCTTATATATATCTTTTTTGTAGGGTATCGTTTTATCATAACTACTGACTGCCGCTATCGCCAAATTTTAGAAAAGTCGATCTCCAAACTGCATGCAGATAGCTCCAGCCTGCACTTTTCGTTTGTAAAGTCGTCAACTTTCATGTATTCGCCGTTACTGTTTAACCTGTACAGCTTTACGACACTTCTGTTTGGATAGACAAGTCCATAGTACCTGACACCCTCCCTGCGATAAAGCTCCATCTTGACACTCTCATCCCTTCTAGCCGTCGAAGCCGAGATGATCTCAAAGATCACTTCCGGAGCTTTGTCTACACTCTCTTTTATCTCTTTGCATATCAAAAGGACATCGGGCCTAACTATAGTATCTTCAGAAATCTCATAATCAACATCCTGCAAAACCAAACACTCTCTACAGCCGCCTTTGCCTTCGACCCCTTTTTCAAGCTCCATCGCAATCTTCAAAGATACTCTCTGATGAGTCACTCCCGGGGCCGGAGACATGGCATAAGGATGCCCTTCTATAAGCTCCCAGTCACCCTCCCATCTGTAGTAATCGTCTCTATTGTATCTCTCATTATAATTAATTGCTTCCATAGCAGCGATTATACCATATCAGGCAAAATCTACCGGGTCCATATCTACCTCAAAACTCCCATCGTTCACACCCTTTACGACCCTCAAAAGATCGGCCCGTTTTTCACTTCTTAAAAGTATGTTGTACCTGTACTTTCCGGCAATCTTCTCTATAGGCGCTTTATCGGCCCCTACTATCTCGACTTTTGAAAATCTCTCTATTTTCTCTTTTATCTTCAACATCCGCTCTTTTGCCCCACTCTCATTTTTCGAGGAAAAAAGTAGTCTGCAAAGGTGCATCGATGGAGGGTAGAGCCCATCTCTTGAAGCTATCTCCTCCCTTAAAAACCTCTCATACTTACCGATATATTCACTGAAAAACTCCACATCGTTGGTCTGAACTATCACTTCGGCTTCCCGTGAGCGCCCCGCACGCCCTGCAATCTGAACGAAAAGCGACTGCGCCCTCTCCCTGGCTCGGTAATCGGGCAGTGCAAGAATATAGTCGAGTCCCAGTATTATTGCCAGGGTGATATCTGGGTAGTCGTGCCCCTTTGCGAGCATCTGGGTACCTACCAGGATATTCGTCTCTCTTTCTGCGAAACTATCAAGTGCCTTTTGAAGCTTTCTAGCGGTCGTTATCGTATCTTTGTCGAACTGCTGAACTTTAACGCCTTCAAACTCCCTCTCAAGCTCCTCTACGACTTCCGCCGTGCCTATTCGCTCACTGCTTATGTGGTATCCGCACTTTGGGCACTTTTGAGGAATCTTTTCGGCATACCCGCAGTAGTGGCACCTGACCATCCTGCGACCTCTGTGCAGACTCATTCCCACCGAGCAGAAAGGGCACTCTACCCTGTAACCGCAACTATCGCAATATAGATACTTGAAGTTTCCTCTGGTAGGCAGAAAAACCAGCACCTGCCCATCTGCGTCAAGATGCCTCTTTATAGCCTCTTTCATAGAGCCGGTCAAAGAGCAGCCGCCCCTTTCGAAAATGAACCTCTTTTTCGTCTTGACAAATGGCTCCTCGATGCGAACCACAGGCTGCCTGGCATATGTCGAAGCGCTCGGAGTCGCACTTCCTAAAACAACTTTCGCCCCCAAAACCTTTCCCATGTAAAGAGCCAGGTCCCTTGCATGGTAGCGCGGTCTGTTGTGCGCTTTGTAACTGTCGTCATGCTCCTCATCCACCACTATCAAGCCTATATCTTCAAGAGGCAGAAAGAGAGCCGAGCGCGGGCCGGCCACTATCTTGACCCTCCCTTCTCTTATCCCCTTTAAAGTCTCCTCTCTTCTCTTTTTTGTCAACTTGGAGTGCCAGATGGCTACAAGGTCGCCGAAGTGAACTTTTAGACGCTTCTCCATCTGAGGAGTCAGGCTGATTTCAGGCATCAAAAAGATGGAGCTTTTCTGCTCTTTCAGCATCTTTGCGAAAAGCTTCATATATATTTCCGTCTTTCCGCTGCCGGTAGGCGCAAAAAGTAGAGTCGACTCTTTAGCCAAACAGAAGTCGTAAGCCTTCTGCTGCGCTGAGGTCAAACCGATTTTAGGATCTTTAATATCAGGTCTAAACGGCTCAGTCTCTTCGGTTTTAAAAGGCTCAAAAAGAGCGAGAGCCTCGGCCAAGCTACAGCTGTAATATTCGCTTATAAAGTGCGCTGTTGAGAGCTGGTAAGGTTTAAATATATACCCTTTTGCTCTATCTATAAAAAGAGTTTTAAACTCACCTTTTTTTGAGCTATCTACCACGACTCCTAAAACTATTCTATTTTGCAAAGATACCTCTACAACGCTTCCTATAACCAAAGGTTCGTTAAATGCGTATGTTAAAGGATGAAGTTTTCGCCCTAAAACGGCGACTTTATAGTAGTAATATCTCTTAATTTGTAAATCTATCACAAATAGTTGCAGAGTATGAAGCTGTCTTGTTGCACTCGAAGCTACCGGTAGTGCTGTCGTAATTAAAGACTATATCCCCGTTTGATGTTTTAAATATGTAGGTATTGTTGCCACTCGTGCTCCACTCTCCTACATCCGTGCCGCTTGTAACGCCGCTTGAGACTACACCAAAAAGTTTTGAGTTATCTAATGAAGCAGGGTAGAGAGTATCTGCTCCTTTTAAAAGCTGTTCGGAGCGGAAGTTGCTAATCCCGGATCTTACGGCAGCAACCTGACTTTGCGCTTTAGAGATATATGCATCGCCTACGACACCGGCAAACTTAGGCAGAGCTATAGTAGCCAAGATACCGAGCACGACAATAACAAAGATAACTTCTACCATCGTAAACGCTGCTCTATATCTTAAAAAAAACATTCTCTTTTAAACCTTAATTTATGCTTTAGTTAACTTAGCCGGGTATGATAATTGTCACATACCCGACTAACTAGCTACTGAATCGTTAAGTTTTTATCTGTTCCTGCGACAAATGTAACATACGGTGCAACAGTGTTATTGCCTTCGAAACAGTAGAATTGTACAGTCTTATCTCCAACGGTAGCGGTTGCGATAGAAGAGCTAGTACTGGCGCTATTATCGCACTTTGTAAGGTCAAAGGTAGAAGAGCCGATTACTTCGGGAATATCTACATATTTTGACATATCAAATGTAGCTGCACCGGTAAGGTCACTTATTTTTCCATTTTTCCCTTCCATCATTGCTTTTGACCATAAAGAAGGAAATACCGTCCTATTTAATGTCCCTGCAAAAGATTTCACATTACCTAACTGTGCCTGCTCACTAACACCTACAAACTTAGGCAGAGCAACAGCCGCCAAAATTCCCAAAATCACGATCACGAAGATCAACTCGATCATTGTAAAACCACGTCGCATAGCAACTCCTTTTAAAGTAGTTTTCGTC
>JALSPH010000026.1 GCA_026986055.1 Campylobacterales bacterium | reverse complement strand
CAACATTCAACATTTCACCTTAAACCCAAAACCTTACACCTTGAACCTTAAACATATAAACTCTATCGACATACTTGACATTAAAATATATTTATACTATAATTTCTCAAACAATTCAAAAAAGGACCTACAAATGAGAGATCAAACCGTTGCACTTCACTCCGGATACCATAAAGATGAGTATAAAACTATGTCAGTGCCTATCTACCAGACAACGGCATATGACTTCGAAACGGCGGAGCGTGCGGCTAACCTCTTTGCACTTAAAGAGCTTGGACCCATATATACTAGGCTAAACAACCCGACCACCGAGGTTTTGGAAAACAGAGTAGCGGCTCTTGAAAAAGGTGCTGCAGCCATAGCCACCTCCAGCGGCCAGGCCGCCATATTTTACGCAGTCGCGAACCTTGCCGAAGCGGGTGACAATATAATAGTCGCAAAGAAGATCTACGGCGGTGCCACTACGCTTCTTACACACACTATAAAGCGTTTCGGAATAGAGGCGCGACTCTTTGAGAGCGACGACGCATCCGACCTGGAAGAGCTGATAGACGAGAAGACGAAAGCTATCTTCTTCGAATCGCTCTCCAACCCTCACATAAGCGTAGCCGATGTCGATAAAATTGTTGAAATAGCCTCGAAAAAGGGAGTCATAACCATATGTGACAATACGGTAGCCACCCCTATTCTATTCAACCCTATAACCCACGGCGTCGACGTGGTAGTACACAGTGCCAGCAAATACATCAATGGCCAGGGAACGGCAATCGGCGGTCTGATAGTGGAGAGCAAAGAGCTCAACTCCAAACTTATCGGAAACGAAAAGTATCCTCAGTTCAACGAGCCGGACGAGAGTTACCACGGCCTTGTCTATGCCGACCTCCCTTTTCCTATATTTACGCTGAGAGTCAGACTCTCACTCATTAGAGATATAGGAGCTGCACCGGCACCTTTCAACTCTTGGCTTCACATTCAAGGGCTCGAAACCCTTGCAGTCAGAATCAAAGAGCACTCGAAAAACGCTCTTGAGATAGCGAAGTTTCTGCAGAGCCACCCGAAGGTGCAAAAGGTCAACTACCCGGGTCTAGAAAGCGACGAAAATTACGAAAAAGCTCAGCGTTACTTCAAAGATGGGCAGGCATCCGGCCTTGTCAGTTTCGAAGTGGGCGACCTGGAGTTCGCTAAAAAGATTTTGGATAATACGAAGATATTCAGCGTTGTCGTAAACATCGGCGACTCCAAGTCCATCATAACCCATCCTGCAAGTACCACACACCAGCAGCTCAGCGCCGAAGAGCTCGAAAAGACCGGTGTCACGCCCGGACTTGTCAGACTTAGCGTAGGACTGGAAGATAGCGCAGATCTCATAGAGGATCTCAAACAGGCGATGGAGAGCTGATATGACACTCCTCTCCTCAAAGGGGACCTACGGGTTGCTTGCCATGTACGAGCTGTCAAAGGAGTACAGGTTCGACAAACCTGTAAAAATCAAAGATATTGCCGAGCGCGCATCCATTCCGCAAAACTATCTGGAGCAGCTGCTCAACACTTTGAAAAAAGATGGTTTCGTAAAGAGTGTTCGCGGTGCCTATGGGGGGTATCTGCTTGCTACGGATCCCTCCAATATCAGGGTTTTGGATATCTTGAAGTCGCTCGAAGGGGAGATCAAAGTTACGGAGACGACCACACAAAACAGTGTTTTGGACCTATTTTTCAAAGATGCGGAAGAGAGGCTCGAGAAGATTTTCGATATCTCTTTGGACGATTTCACGCTCTATGAGCAGAAGCTCTCGAACCAGATCTGCTATTCGATATAGCGATAGAAAGGAAAAGTTATGAAATATGCAGAAGATGTAACAGGACTCATAGGAAACACTCCTCTTGTAAAACTGAAGGGGGCTTCCGACAAAAGCGGCGCTCTGGTTCTCGGTAAGTGCGAATTCATGAACCCGACAAGTTCGGTAAAAGATCGCATAGGGGCAAATATGATCTTAAAAGCCCTCGAAAAAGGGGATATAGACCAAAACAGCGTTCTGATAGAGCCTACAAGCGGCAACACCGGAATAGCTCTGGCTTCGGTGGCCGCCGCCAAGGGTATCAGGCTGATACTGACGATGCCCTCTTCGATGAGTATCGAAAGAAGGAAACTGCTTGCCGCTCTTGGAGCCGAGCTTGTCTTGACCGAACCTGCAAAAGGTATGGCCGGTGCCGTACAAAAAGCGAAAGAGCTGGCCGAAGAGATAGAGAATGCAGTAGTTTTACAGCAGTTCGAAAACCCTGCTAACCCGGAGATTCACATAAAGACGACGGCTCAAGAAATTCTGCGCGACACGGATGGGAAAATAGATATTTTCATAGCCGGTGTAGGTACGGGCGGAACAATTACCGGAGTAGGCAAAGTGCTCAAAGAGCACAACCCAAACATCGAGATCATCGCAGTGGAACCGCAGAACTCTCCGGTACTCGGCGGAGGGAAGCCTGGACCTCACAAAATACAGGGTATCGGTGCCGGATTTATCCCTGGAGTTCTTGATACTTCCGTTTACGATGAAGTTATCACGGTCGCAGACGAGGCCGCTATCAAGATGGCGAGAGAGTTGGCCAAAAACGAGGGGCTGCTTGTCGGCATCTCCTCCGGAGCAAACGTTTTGGCCGCGACTGAAGTTGCAAGCCGTAAAGAAAACGGTGAAAAAGTGATAGTGACGATGTTGAACGATACCGGAGAGCGCTACCTCAGCAGCGGGCTTTTTGAATAGCCCGCACTGAGAGTTATTTTTTTGGAGTTAATCTTGACTATTTCAATAGAGTTTATAAACTTAAACAGCGGCTTTTGGGAGGTTTTGCAGAATGCATGAAAAACCCTATAGAAGTGTCGTTAAAACGATATCGTGGAGAGCGCTTGGGACTCTCGATACGATCATCATATCTTACATAATCACCGGAAGTATCGGCATGGCCGCTTCTATCGGAAGTATCGAGCTTGTAACCAAGATGGTTCTTTACTATTTTCACGAAAGGGCGTGGAACAAGATACCCCTTGGCAGGGTAAAAAAAGAGCCTGAATACCATATTTGATTCGATTATCGCTATTTAATTGAACCCTCTGAAAAGTTGATAATGAACGAAAGCTTGAATGTTTGAGCGGGAAAACTTCCGCTAAAAAATTGCGCTTGCTTAGCTATTTTTAGGAAGTTTTCCCGCGCTTGCGAAGCAACAAACTTCACTTGCTTGAGTGAATTTTCCAATTTTTCAGAGCACTCGATTACAGGATGAATTATAGGAGGAGAAAAATGGAGAATATTGCACAAATCGACGAAATCTACGACAATCGCTTCCAAAATTTGGATCCGAAAGAGATTTTGAACCACTTTCTTGAAGAGTTCAAAGGGAACATCGCTCTGGCTACGAGTTTTGGAGCGGAAGATCAGGTACTCACCCATATGGTCTGCTCCATAGACCCAAAGTGTGAAATTTTCACTCTAGATACGGGAAGGCTGCCGGAAGAGACCTATAGAGTCTGGGAGAGGACTGAGCGGCGCTACGGCATTAAAATTGTGCCCTACTATCCCGAACGCGAAGCGGTAGAGGAGCTTGTCCTAAAGCAGGGAATCAACGGCTTTTACGAAAGTATCGAAAAGAGAAAAGAGTGTTGCAGAGTAAGAAAGATAGAGCCTCTCAAACGTGCTTTGAAAGATAAAAGAGCGTGGATAACGGGACTTCGGCGTGAACAGTCCGTAACAAGAGTCGAAGCCAAAGCGATAGAGCATGACGAAACCTTCGGATTGCTCAAACTGAACCCTCTCTTTGGCTGGAGTACGGAAGATGTCTGGGCATATATAAAAGCCCATAACATCCCATACAACGAACTACATGAGAAAGGTTATCCGAGTATCGGTTGCGAACCTTGCACCAGAGCCGTAAAAGAGGGTGAAGATATACGAAGCGGCAGATGGTGGTGGGAGAGTCCCGAACACAAAGAGTGCGGGCTTCATATCAAAAAGGAGAAAATATAATGGTAGAAGAGAAGAGATTGACACATTTAAAGCAGCTTGAGGCGGAGTCTATCCATATTTTGAGAGAGGTGGCGGCCGAGTTCGAAAACCCGGTCATGATGTACAGTATAGGCAAAGATAGTTCGGTCATGCTTCACCTCGCTATGAAAGCCTTCTATCCGGGAAAGCTGCCCTTTCCTCTACTGCACGTGGATACTCTTTGGAAATTCAAAGAGATGATCCAATTTAGGGACAGAAGGGTAAAGGAACTTGGAGTAGAACTCATAGTCCATACCAACCCCGAAGGGAAAAAGATGGATATAAACCCTTTCGTTCACGGCAGCAAGGTACACACCGACATCATGAAGACACAGGCTTTGAAACAGGCCCTTAACGAGGGAGGTTTCGATGCGGTTATAGGAGGAGCCAGGCGTGACGAAGAGAAGAGTCGTGCAAAAGAGAGGATCTTCTCCTTCAGAGACAAATTTCACAGGTGGGACCCGAAAAACCAGCGGCCGGAGCTCTGGAACATATACAACACGAGGATAAACAGAGGCGAAAGCGTCAGAGTCTTTCCCCTTTCCAACTGGACGGAGCTTGATATCTGGCAGTACATATATCTCGAAGAGATACCCATAGTCCCTCTATATTTTGCGAAAGAGCGGCCGATCGTCGAGATAGATGGAGCGAAAATCATGGTGGATGACGAGAGAATGCCCAAAGAGCTTAGAGAAAAAGCGAAACTTCAAAAGGTACGCTTCAGAACTCTGGGCTGCTACCCGCTTACGGGTGCGGTCGAGTCGAATGCCACTACCCTGCCCGGAATCATCCGCGAAATGCTCCTTTCAAGAACGAGCGAGAGGGAAGGAAGGGTTATAGACAAGGACCAGGAGGGGAGCATGGAGAGAAAGAAGATAGAGGGGTACTTTTAGTGTTGAGTTATGAGTGATGAGTGTTGAGTGTTGAGTGGT
>JALSPH010000025.1 GCA_026986055.1 Campylobacterales bacterium | reverse complement strand
CTTGCTCATCGTATAAGAGTATGAAGCGGAGCACTCTAAAAATCTCCTTTAATCTTTCCGACTCCATCTTTTTGCTATAATCCGCGAAAATTAAAGTAAGAGTAATCTTCAATATCTCAAAGGAACTTGATGAACGTTATAACAGGAAAAGTGTGGAAGTTCGGTGACAATATAGACACCGATCTCATCATAGCCGCACGCTACTTGAACACTTCCGATCCTCATGAACTGGCAAAGCATGTCATGGAGGATGCGGATCCGGAGTTTGTAAAGAAGATGCAGCCGGGAGACATCATAGTGGCGGGCGAAAATTTCGGTTGCGGAAGCAGTAGAGAGCACGCTCCTATAGCTTTGAAAGCTGCCGGGGTTTCGGCAGTGGTTGCAAAAAGCTTTGCGCGTATCTTTTACAGAAACGCTTTCAATATGGGGCTTCCTATATTTGAACTCAAAGAGTGTGACAATATCGAGGCGGGGGATCTTATCTCCATAGAGATGGACAAAGGAAATATAGTAGATCTCAACAGAAAAGTGACCTACAAGTTTCAGCCTATCCCTGAGTTCATGCAAGAGCTTCTTGCCTGCGGCGGGCTCATGAATTATGCAAAGGCCGAAATGCTAAAAAAGCAGGAGGCGCTTTGATGAGAAGTTATAAGATAGCCCTGATAAAGGGTGACGGAATAGGTCCTGAAATCATCGAAGAGGCCGTTAAGGTTCTGGATGCGGTCAGCTTTTGCGAGGGCTTCGAACTGAAGTATGACGAGTATCTTTTGGGCGGCGCTGCCATCGACGCTACCGGTGAGCCTGCTCCAAAAGAGACTCTCGAAGGGGTAAAGAAGGCGGATGCGGTGCTTTTTGGAGCTATCGGCGGAGATAAGTGGGATACTCTCCCACGCGACAAACGCCCTGAAACAGGTCTTTTGAAATTGAGAAAAGAGTTGCAGGTGTTTGCCAACCTTCGCCCGGTAACCGTTTATGACGAGCTTGTAAACGCCTCTACGCTCAAACCTTCGGTTGTAGAGGGTGTCGATCTGATGGTCGTCCGTGAGCTTATAGGCGGTATATATTTCGGAGAGCCTCGCGGGAATGATGGCGAAAAGGCGTTCAATACTATGGTCTATACCAAGCAGGAGATCGTTAGAATTGCCAAAGTGGCTTTTAAGATCGCTATGAAGAGAAACAAGAGAGTCTGCTCCGTCGACAAAGCGAACGTGCTCGATGTGAGTCAGCTCTGGAGAGATACGGTGGAAGAGGTGGCTACGGAGTACCCGGAAGTCACTTTGACGCATATGTATGTAGACAATGCCGCGATGCAGCTCATTCGTGACCCGAAACAGTTCGACGTCATTTTGACCGGTAACATCTTCGGGGACATCCTAAGCGACGAGGCGAGTATGCTCAGCGGCTCTATAGGTCTTTTGCCTTCAGCCTCCATAGGTGAGAAGTATGGGCTTTACGAGCCTATTCACGGTTCTGCGCCCGATATTGCGGGACAAGGCATAGCCAATCCTATCGCTACGATAGCGAGTGCGGCAATGATGCTAAGATACGCTCTAAATGAAGAGGCTGCCGCAGATAGAATAGAGAGAGCGATAAAACAAGCTTTGAGTGAGGGGTACAGAACCCAGGATCTTAGCGCATATGATGCCAAAGAGGTATGCTCTACGAGTGAAATGGGCTCGATAATAGCCAACTACGCCTCAAAGCAGTAGAGTCTATGAAAACCCTGACCCTCGCTCAGATTTACGAACTCCAGGGGCTAAAAAGCGACGCTTTGGAGATTTACAAAGATATTTTGAAAAAAGATCCCCAAAACAGGGAAGCGAGGGTGGCCATCAGAAGGCTCTCGGGAATCAGGCGCCGGTTTGACGGGGTAAACTCCAAAATGAAACACTTTTTTATACAGATGCAGAGCGATGAGGAGTTTGCCGAGTTCGAGCGGTGGCTCCTTTTGCCGCACTAAGAGGTGTGAAGGTTGACTTATGGAACTTAAAGATGTGATTTTATCTACCATCGCCGAGCTCGGTGAAGAGGTGCAGAAGATGCACGAACAAGAGTGTGGAAAAGATGAAGCTCCAATAAGAGAGGATGATGAAAAGATTCATCGCATAGAGAGTGAAGCCGAGTCAGGTAATATCAAAGAGCAAAAGTGCGAACCGGAAGATGAGCTTCAGTTCTTACAAAATATGAGAGAGAGGCTTCTGGTACTCTTCGAAGGGTTTCAATCTCCGAACAACAAACGGGTGGAAGCTAAAATCGATCTGACTCTAAATTTTTTGGAGTATATGTTGGCACTCCTGGATGAACGCATAAAGAGACTCGAAAAGTCGTGAACTTCAAACTACCGCCCAAACTCAAGTCTCAACTTGACAGGGTAGTGACATTTTTCAAAAAAGAGTATCCCCAGGTAAAACTATATCTTGTAGGCGGCGCCGTAAGAGACATCGTAATGGGTCGAGAGCTTTACGATCTCGATATAGAGTGTTTCGGCATAGATGAAAAGAACTTCGACAGGGCTATGAAACTTCTGGGTGCAAAGGGCGTCGGAAAGAGCTTTTTCGTTTACAAGTTCGGCGACATCGACCTCTCTTTGCCGCGAATAGAGAAAAAGGTGGGAGTAGGACACAGGGGCTTTGAGGTAAAGTTGGCAAAAGATACCAAAGAGGCATCGAGAAGGCGCGACTTTACTATGAACGCTCTTATGCTCGATCTTGCTACAAAAAGAGTAGTGGACCATTGGGGAGGTTTGGAAGATATAAAAAGAGGGCTCATAAGAGTCGTGGACCCCAAAACCTTCACTGAAGACTCTCTACGCGTTTTGCGCGCCATGCAGTTTTCTGCCCGTCTTGGGTTCAAGATCGAGAAGCAGAGCCGAGAGCTTATGTGTGAAACGGCGCTTGACGATCTAAGCAAACAGAGAATCTTCTGGGAGTTTGAAAAGATGTTCAACGCCTCCTGCCTTCACTATGGACTTTTCGCTTTGGCCGATCTGAAGATAGATCAAAAGGTACTCGGCATAAGAGTTGAACGTGAAGAGTTTATGAGTATGGCCCTGAAGATGGCTAAAGCCTCCAAACGTGTAGACGAACATATGAGACCCTATCTTTTTCTATATATTCTCTCATGCTCCAAAAGAGTCTCTTCTGAGAAACTTTGTGAAAAGATAGGCGCACCCAACATCTACAAAAAAGTCTTGAAACTTCAAAAGTGCCCTCCAAAAAAGATAACCGAGAGATTTCTTGGAGCTTTGGCTTTAAAGATGCCGATAAAACAGTGGCTTGGAGTCTACAGAAAAAATGTCGCACTGCACGCCAAGAGGCTCGGTATATACGAGAAGATGTTCGATCCTGGAATCAGACCTGCAGATCTGCTCGAGGAGGGCTTTACCGGTAAGGCTCTTGGGGATGAGTTGAGGCGCAGAACTCTTTTTGAAGTTCGTAAAAGATTCAAAAAAGATGCAGTAGTATGAAAATATCTCTGGCGCTCTCAGGCGGAGGAATCAGAGCGATGGCCCATCTTGGCGTTGTAGAGGTTTTGCGTCGAAACGGGTTTGAGATTGCCGCCATAAGCGGGAGCAGCGGCGGTGCGATAGTCGGTGCACTGCTAAGTGACGGAAAGAGTCCAAAAGAGATTCTTGAGATAATGAAAGGTCTGAAGCTTAAAGATCTTGCAGGTTCATCTTCAAAAGGTGGGTTTTTCGGTCTTGGAAAGCTTGAGAGAATTTTAAAAAGTGTTCTTAGTGTAGATAGGATCGAAGATCTTGATACGCCTTTTGTCGTCGCCTGCACCGATCTTACAAACGGCGAGGCTCTCTATTTCGACAAAGGTCCGTTAACCAAACTCTGCATGGCTTCATCCTCGTTGGTTCCGCTCTTTTCTCCCGTAAGATATGAAGAGACTCTTTTGGCCGATGGCGGTTTTATGGACAATATGCCCACAAAACCTCTTGAAAAATTCAACTATCCGATAGTTGCGATAAATGTAAACCCGATACCTCGTAAAGAGCCAAAAGGTATGGTTTCTACTACCGTGAGGACTTTGGTACTGATGATGTCTGCTAACATTAAAGCTTCCGCGCAATTTGCCGATTTTTATATAGAGCCGCCCAAGTGTGGAGAGATGAATATATTCGACCTAAAAAAGGGAGTGGAAGCGTACGAAGAGGGAGTCAGAGTTACCGAAGAGTCTCTAAAAAAGCTTAAAAACGCTCTACTTGATAAAAAAAAGTGATATACTTCATCTACCATAAATATTAAAAAAAATGATATAATTATGGCACTGTTTTCTGCCGAGCCGGCCATACTGTTTCAACGAAAAGAGAATTTTTGACAGAGCGATCACATGGATAGATTGAAAGCGGATGAACTTCTGAAACTGTTCGAGATGGCCCAGGATGTAGCTAATGTTGGCTACTGGGAGTGGGACATATCTACTAACGAAGTGTTATGGAGCGACACAAAGATAGAGATTTACGGTGAAGATGCACAAGAGTATGAACCAACTTTTGAAAAGTTTCTTGCCGTAATAGACGAAGAGACCAAAAAGAGAGTTTTAAACGAAATAGATAGCGTGCTTTCGGGAAAAAAGAGGTTTTACGACCTTCAACACAAGATACATCTTAAAAGCGGCAAAGTTGCGTGGGTGCACGAGAAGGGTTTTGTCGTAAGAGACGCTGAAGGTAAACCTCTTAAAATGGTTGGAATAGTCTACGACATTACAGACAAAATGGTAATGCTCGAAGAGCTCAAAATAGCAGAGGCTCAAAGCAAATACCTCAAAACACACGATCTTCTTACCACACTTTACAACAAAGAGACCCTTCTTGCAGACATCGAAAAAAAGATAGATGCCAAAACTCCTTTTTCCGTAATCTTTTTGGATATTGACAATTTCAAAACTATCAACAACTCTTTCGGTCACACTTTCGGAGATGAAGTTATAAAGAGGTTGGGCCAGATGCTGCAGAGTGTCATAGA
>JALSPH010000024.1 GCA_026986055.1 Campylobacterales bacterium | reverse complement strand
AGTAGTCGACTTCTGGGCACCGTGGTGCGGCCCCTGTCGCATGATGGCTCCCGCATACGAAGAGGCTGCGGAGCACTTCCCTCTTAAAGCCCGATTTGCCAAAGTCAACACCGAAGAGTTCCAGCAGTTGGCGGCACCCTTTGGAATACGCGGTATTCCCACCATTATAATCTTCAAAGGCGGAGCGGAGGTAGAGCGCGTAAGCGGAGCCCTTCCGGTTCAGCAGATCGTGCAAATGGTATCTCGCCATATCGGATGAGAGTCGTGAAAAGAGCTGCCCTTATAACTCTTGGACTCACCATGCTTTTATGGGCCATCGACTACTCCGAAAGAAGCACCCAGGAGCTCATAGCCTCTTTACACCCCGGAGGTAAAAACATACCCGTGATTTTGCATGAGCTTAAAAAGAGAGTGCCGACAATGACGCAAAAAGAGAAAATAGCGTATGAAAAAAAGCTGAAAGAGCTTGAAAATGCCAAAAAATAGAGTGCTTCTCCTTGAAGATGATACGAATCTGAGCGAAACGGTCGCAGAGTTTCTGGAAGATGAGGGTTTTGAGGTAGATACGGCATATACGGGTGAAGAGGCTGAAGAGAGACTCTATGAAAAAAGGTACGACCTGCTTCTTTTGGATGTCAACGTTCCGGGCGTAAACGGTTTCGAACTGCTAAAAAGCGCACGTAAAGATGGTGTAGATACCCCTGCCATCTTCATAACTTCTCTCGATAGCATAGAGAGTCTTGAGAAGGGGTACGAAAGCGGGGCCGACGACTACATAAGAAAACCCTTTGCGCTAAAAGAGCTTCTTTTGCGTATCGAGTCCCTGTTGAAACGAAATTTTCTCCATAAGCCTAATCCACGTATAGAGATTGGTGAGGATATCACCTTCGATTCGGTAGGAAACACCCTATATAAAAACGACGAACCCATATCTTTACAACCCAAAGAGCTTGCTCTTTTGAAACTCTTTTTGAGCAAAGCGGGTGAAGTGGTCGGGCACGAAACCATCTACGACCACCTCTGGAGCTACGATGAGACCCCAAGCGAATCATCCCTTCGTACCTATATAAAGAATCTTAGAAAAATCATCGGGAAAGATAAAATTGTCAGTATCAAACGTTACGGCTACAAGTATCAACCGTAGCGAGCGCATAACGCTTCTACGCTTCATCGGACTCTACTCCTTTTTGGTGTTGATGATACTGATACTCGGCTCCACCATATATTTCAAACTTCAAAAAGATTTGATGCTGCAAACCAAAAGATTGGAGCTTGAGGAGTATTCAAAAGAGCTTATAGACGGCCTAAAGCTTTTGCATATATATTTCGACCGCTACAGAACCTACCCCAGAAACAGCCTCTACCGCTCCGCTATATACGATGCAGACCATGTTCAGATATTCTCCACCCTAAAGCATCCCGAAGGGGTAAAGCTTGATAAAGTCATATACACCACAGACGGGGTCATACAGTACATACATGTACTCGACTCCTACTATCTTGGAACGAAATATACGGTAGTGGAGATAGATGATGACGGTAAGTGGTTTCAAGATACGTGGAGAAACATACTTCTTTACGGTGGAGTTTTACTCTTCATATTCATGGCTGCGGGAGTCGTTTTGATGCGCCTCTTTCTATCGCCTATGAGAGAGGCGATACACCTGCTTGATAGATTCATAAAAGATACGACCCACGAGCTGAACACTCCCGTAAGCGCCATACTCAGCAATATAGAGATGATAGATCCAAAAAGCCTTGACCCAAAAACGGCTAAAAAGATAAGACGCATCGAAATAGGTGCCAGAACCATAAGTACGATCTACCAGGATCTTACTTACCTGGTGCTCGACCACCAGATACTCTCCGAGAACCGACAGATCGATCTAAGCTCGCTTCTAAAAGAGCGCATCGAGTACTTCAGGATATTGTCAGAATCAAAAAAATTGACCTTCGAGACGGATATTCAGCCCGAAGTCAAACTCTACATAGATCAAAACAAAATGGCAAGACTCATAGACAATCTACTCTCAAACGCCATCAAATACAATAGACGCGGCGGTACTATATATGTAACTCTGCGCCCGGGTGAGATGGTCGTAAAAGATACCGGAATAGGGATGGACGAAAAAGAGACGAAAGAGGTTTTCGAACGCTACAAACGCTTCGAAAACGGCGTTGGAGGCTTTGGAATAGGCCTTAGCATCGTAGCGATGATAGCGAATGAATATAATTTAGATGTTGAAATTCGCTCGAAAAAGGGTCATGGATCGGAGGTTTTTGTACGATGGGGCGTTTAACTGTTACGATTTTACTCATAACTATACCTCTCTTTTCGGCAGACGTAAACATATATGAACGCAATTGCGTCAAGTGTCATGAAAAACTGCCTGTTTCACTCGACAAATTCTTTTTCAACTACCTTCTTAAATACAGCAGCGAACGTCAGGTGAAACAGGCTCTTAGAAAATACCTCAAACACCCGAAAAGAAAGAGTTCACTCGCAACCGAAGAGATTATCTTGCGTTACGGGCTCATGCCCAAATCAACCCTAAGCGACGCAGAACTTAGAGAGGCGATAGAGATATATTGGGAAAAATATAAGGTATTTGGCAAGATCGAATAGTTTGTGATAGAATCCTTTTCACGATAGCTCCACGATTGTCATTTACAATGTGGATATCAAACTTAGGAGGTTCATATGAAAAAGCTACTTACGCTTCTTGCGGCAGGCTTCTTCATGATGGCTCTTACGGCCACTACCGCATCGGCAGATGTAGATAAGGGTCAAAAGATCTATCAGAAGAAAGTAAAGAAGCTTTGCGGTTTCAACGGTGCGAAATTCGCGGCAAAGCACTCACAGGATGAGTGGGAAGAGATAAAAGATGAGGGCAAGTTTGCAGACGAACTTAGCAAACTCTGCCCGAAAGGCGACAAATACTTCCATAGCGACAAGTTCAAGAAGTATATAGACGACCTTTACGACTTTGCGTACGAGTATGCAAACGACAGCGGAAACGTACCCTCTTGCTAATTAAGAGAAGTTCCGCTACAATTTTCAAATTATAACTTTTTGTAAAAGGAGAAACGATGAAAAAGGTAACACTAGCACTCATGCTTGCAGGAGCGGCATCACTCGTAATGGCGGCTGACGGAGCCGCACTGTTCAAAAAATGTGCAGGATGCCACGGCGCAAAAGGTGAGAAGAAAGCTCTCGGTAAATCTGCCGTTATCGGTGGTATGGATGTGGCAACTCTCGTCAACGACATCAAAGAGTACAAAGCGGGCAAAAGAAACGCTCACGGTATGGGTATGATGATGAAGAGCCAGGTTCAGTCTCTCAGCGATGCGGACATTCAAGCTCTAGCAGAGTACATCCACGGCCTTAAGTAAGTCGTACAAAAATATAGAAAAATAAATCTTAAAAGAAGGAGAGAAAGATGAAAAAAGTAACACTAGCACTCATGCTTGCAGGAGCGGCATCACTCGTAATGGCGGCTGACGGAGCCGCTATATTCAAAAAATGTGCAGGATGCCACGGCGCAAAAGGTGAAAAGAAAGCTCTCGGTAAATCTGCCGTTATCGGTGGTATGGATGTGGCAACTATCGTCAACGACCTCAAAGAGTACAAAGCGGGCAAAAGAAACGTTCACGGTATGGGTATGATGATGAAGAGCCAGGTTCAGTCACTCAGTGATGCAGATATCCAGGCTGTTGCAGAGTACATCCACGGCCTCAAGTAAGTAATATTTACTTCGATAAAAGGGTAGGCCCATCCGGTGTCTACCCTTTTTTTATACCCCTACTACTCCAGAACTTTCCGTATAGCCCTTTTTATCCCGTCAGAGAGTCTATCCATATTTTCAAGGCTCCATTTAAGATAGCCTATATCGTGGAGCGCTATCTCTTCTATGCTTTGACCTTTGTATTTACCGAACGGAAATAGCCACACCGCTTCATCTTCGGCGATTTCAAGTGCACCCTCAAGCGTCTGGCGCCAATCTTCGTCAAGCCCCTCTTCACCCTCCTTTTTGCTCAACATCCACTCGATATAACCCGGATCTTTCCTGGCCACTTCCACTATCTCTTCACCTTTGTATTTACCGAAAGTAAATAGTTTGTAGGTGATAGGCTTTTGGGTCAGCTCTACAAGCTCTTTAGCGGAGTGCTCCGCAAGAAGAAGGTCCAGAAGAAGTTTGAGCACTAAAACATCCCCCAAAGCGTCGTGGGCCCGGATTTTGAGCCCTAGAGATTTAGCCTCATCCTTTTCGCTTCTATAGATGCCGAAAGCGTAACGTACATATTGAAGTCCGTGAGACTCGAGCTCCGGGTAGAGATGGCGCAGACACCTTAGCGTATCTATCAGCTCCATTTTCAGCTCGAACCCCTCTTTTTTAAGCATTCCAAGATCGAAAGGGGCATTCTGTATGACCATGATGTTTTCCTCTACATTCAGCTCTTCAAGCCTCTCATACGCTTCAGTTTCGGTACAGGGAGGCTTCTTTTCTACCATCTCGTTGGTTATATGGTGAACAGCCATCGCACCGTAACTTATGGGCAGCGGCGGCTTGCAAAAATCTTCATACACCTCTTCCGTCACCGTCCCTACAAGCTGAGGCTGCGCTACGATAAATGCCAACTGGCATATACGATCCTTCTCTTCGGCCCCTGTCGTTTCGGTATCGAGTATTACAAATTTCATCACTCTCTTCTTTTTTTTTGAAATTCTCTTTACAATCTATCTAAAATCTTCTATCGATATGGTAAAGTTATTGGAACATTTTACCAGGAGCAAACCGTGAATCTCGTTATAACACCTTACGATCCAAAAAATATTCCCCAGGAGGAGAGTATTTCACTCCCGGACAGCCGCTTTTATGAAGCCGTAGGCGCAGACGAAGGGTTCAGAAAGCTGATAAACGAGTTTTACGACAGAATAGTTGAGAGCGACATAGCCTTCTTCTTTCCGCAGGAA
>JALSPH010000023.1 GCA_026986055.1 Campylobacterales bacterium | reverse complement strand
AGAATGATCGTGAGCCTGGTTAGAATTTTGTCGTAATCATGTGATTTGTTCATGCCTCATATCAAGCATTTCTCATTCCATAAATTATGGTTTTATGAGCGGCGTATTGTAGCAGCGCCGTTTTTTGGAATTCATTTATGATAAAATATTAGGCAAGTTTAAATTTACGTAAAAGAGTTGGAAAATATAATATGAACAAAGAGATGATATTTCTGCTTTTGGGTATGGGTGCAGGTGCCGTAATAGCTTTTGTGGGCGGATATGTGCTCGCTAGAACAAAAGCCGAGAGAAAAGAGGCGATGTATCAGGTAGAGCTGGATGAGCTCCTTCAGGCTAACGAGGAGTTGGAGCAGGAGCTTAGACCTTTGAAGAAGAAGTTCAAGGAGCTCGAGGCGACGCTGAATCAGGAGAATGTAGAAAAAGCCGCGCTCCTTGAGCGCATAAAGCATGTCGGCGACGTAAGAAGGGAGCTTGAGCATGAAAAGGGTCTCAACAGTCGCCTTAACGACAGAATAGCCGAGCTTGAAGCCCTCGTAGCCAAGCTTGAGGCTCAAATGGCTGCCGAAGCTCAGAGTGTAGAGAAGCAGCTCGAGCTCATAATGGAGACAAAAAGAGAGATTGTAAAAGAGATACGCTCCATTGCCAAATAGCTTTTCCCTTTCTCTGAAATATCTTTAGGATGCCTCTACAAACCGGACACGACCGTTTCTGTTTGGTCGCTATAATAGTCTGCAAAAAAAGGATACGACTATGCAGATACCTCTTGTTTGGGTCTACTTTTTGGCAGGATTTGCCGCGGCTGCCCTTTTTGGTTCGATACTCTATCTTCTCATCTACCGCTCCATTAAAAAAGGGTTCGCTCAACAGATTGAGCAGATGCACCAAAGCTACCTTGGGGAGAAAGAGGCCCTGGAGAAGAGTCTTGAGGAGTCCAGAAGCGAAACCGAAAAGATCGAAGAGCTTTTAAACTCAAGCCGCATGGAGAGCGCTGCACTCAAAGAGAGGGTGGAGGCTTTGAGCGCTTTTAAAAGAAGAAGCGAGGAGCAAGAGGCGGTTTTGGAGAGTTGCAGGTCAAAAACCCTGGCTCTTGAGAAGGAGGTAAGCGAGCTTCAAACCCTTCTTGAGTCGGAGAGAAGAGGTGCAAAGAGGAGTTTGGAGGAGCTCAAAAGCGCCAAAGATTTGATGCAAAAAGAGTTCAAGGTTCTGGCTGCAAAAATTATGGAGGAGAACAGCCTGCGCTTCGGAGCTATATCGAAAGAGGGAGTCGAGCAGGTGTTAAAGCCTCTGCAGATGCAGGTTAGCGAGTTTAAAAAGCGTATAGAACAGGTACATACCGAAGAGACCAAAGAGATGGCTGCTCTTTTGAACGAGATAAAGAGCCTTAAAGAGTTGAACCGCCAAATAAGCGAAGATGCGACCAATCTCACAAAAGCCCTGAAGGGGGAGAGCAAAAAACAGGGAGTTTGGGGAGAGATGGTGCTGGAGAGGGTGCTTGAGGCTTCAGGTCTTCGCGAAGGCGAAGAGTATGAGCGTGAAGTTACTATGCATGATGATCAGAATCGCCGTTTCCGCCCAGACGTTGTCGTCCATCTGCCGGACAGCAGAGATATCATAATAGATGCGAAGACTTCGCTTGTAGCTTACGAAGGGTACGTGAATGCGGAAGATGATCGAGAGAGGCAGGTCTATGCGAAGAGGCATCTAGAAGCGGTCAAGAGTCACATAGATAAGCTTAGCGACAAGAGTTACACCGCCTTGGAAGGTGTGAATACGCTCGATTTCATATTTATGTTCATGCCGATCGAGGGGGCGCTGATGCTTGCGCTGCAAGAGGATCCATCGCTTTATGACAGAGCCTTCTCCAAACATATCGTACTGGTGAGTCCTACGACTCTGCTGGTGGCTCTACGAGCCGTCGAAAACACCTGGCGAAGAGAGCGCCAGAGCCAAAACGCTCTTGAGATCGCCAGGCAGGCAGGTGCGCTCTACGATAAGTTCGTAAGTTTCGTGGAGGATCTTGAGAAGGTGGGAAAACAGCTCAACACGGTACAAAAGAGTTACGAGAGCGCATGGAGAAAGCTTACCGATGGGCGCGGAAATATCGTAGGGCGCATACAGAGGCTCGAAGAGCTTGGAGCGAAAGCTACAAAGAGTATGCCCAAAAAGCTTGTGGAGGGGGCGGAGAGGCTCGAAGAGCTTGAAAGCAAAAAGAGTTAATCTCTTTTTGCTTACTCTTTCAGCCCAAGAAGCTCCATGACGGTTTTGGGAAGAAGGTAGTGCTCTTTTTCCCTGATCTTTCTCGTAAAGCTCTCAAGGGTGTCGCAAGGCTCTATCTTGACGCACTCCTGGGCTAGGATTTTACCGCCGTCGAGTGTCGCGTCGACACGGTGAACCGTCACCCCTCCTACCTTCATACCGCTTTTGAAACTCTCCTCAATCGCATTTGCCCCTTTGAAAAGGGGAAGGAGAGATGGATGAAGGTTGATAGCGTCTATATTTGATGTAAAGATAGGCGTGACTATGCGCATGAAACCTGCCATCACCACTAGATCGGGGTTTATATTTTTGAGAACCTTTACCAGCTCTCTATCGAACTCCTCTCTGCTTTTGAATTTTCTATGGTCTATTACGATACTCTCGATACCATGCTCTCTTGCAACATTTATGCCGTTTGCCTCCGGTCTGTTCGTGATCGGAAATACCCTTGTCTCTGTACCTGCAAAACTCTTTTCGTGGAATCTCTCTATCAGCTTTTCGAGGTTGCTGCCTCTGCCGCTGAAGAGTACTGAGATTTTTTTTATTTTGTCAGCCAACGAATCTCCTCTATAAGATCTTCGGCCGTTGCGCTGAAGTTCGCTCCTTTGTAGTTTTGCGCACAAAGAGTGTGGGCGAGAGAGCCGTTTATGGCGGCATTGAGAGGAGTGTATCCCTGGGCAAGCAAAGAGGCTATAAGACCGCTAAGCAGGTCTCCGCTTCCAGCTTGCGAGAGTGTTTGGGTTCCAAGGGGATTTACGTAAACGATACCCTCGTGGGCTATGATGGTATTGGCCCCTTTTAGCACCAGAACACTGTTTGGGTAGGCTTCGGAGAAGCGTCTTGCCCAGCCGAACCTGTCCCTTTGGATCTCGGCTACACTCACCTCTTCGATTTGCAGAGTCTTAAGGAGAGCGCTGAACTCTTTTGGATGTGGAGTTATGACCGTTTTCGTGCACTCTTCCAACAGCTTCTTCACCCACGGTACGTAGCAGACGTCGGCATCTAGGAGAATGGGTATATCGTTTTCGATGATAGCGGACTTGACCATAATAGGGTCATACTCGAGCCCTAGCCCCATTCCCATCGCGACGGCGCTGACGTTTTGCGGAAGTTCCGGTGACTGCATAAGAGAGTAGGGTCTGTTTTCTATATTGTGATCGCTCATGAGGGTAACGAGTCCGGCTCCGAACCTAAGAGCCGCCGAGGCGCACAAGATAGCGGCTCCGCTCTTTCTGCCGGCAACAACGCATAGATGGCCGTACTCCCCTTTGTGAGAAGCCGGATTTTTTCTAAGAGGCGGATTGAAATCTCTTTTTTGAAGCAAAAAAGTGTCGGTATGGTGCTCATAGATTTTTCTGCTGACACCGAGGTCTGCAACCTCTATAGTACCTGTGTATTGTTTGGCGAAGTCGCTGAAAAGCGCTTTTTTCAAAGCGCCCATCGTCACGGTTATGTCGGCTCTGAAAGCGATGGGGTTCGGGTTTCCGTCGGGGTCTATTCCGCTTGGGATGTCGCAGGCTATCTTTACGCCATCCATTCCGTTCAAACTATCTATGATGTCGATACCTTTTATGTCGAGAGCTTTGCTGAATCCCGCTCCAAAGAGGGCGTCTACCACTACGTCGACATTTTCCGGAATATACTCCACGCACTCCAATCCAAGCTGCTTCACTCTTTCAAGCTGCAGCTTGGCCATTTGCGACTTAGCTCCGTATGGGAGGTGGAGATATACCTCATAGTCGCCGTGCAGAAGTCTAGCCAGCGTTATGCCGTCTGCACCGTTGTTGCCGGGCCCTGCAACGATAAGAACCGATGAGCCCGGCTCTGCACATTTTGCTACCGCTCTTTGAAGACCTTGTGCCGCATGCTCCATCAAAATATCTTCCGTAAGATCGAACTTTTCGTAGCAGCGTCTGTCCAGGTCGTAGCAGTCGTTGAAAATCTTTTCCATGAAATATACTCCGACATTTATTACCGCACCCTATGGGGAGTCCTTCAGATTTCTCCACTCACATCTCACCTCTTCTCGTTCTCTCAAAAATTAAGGTTATTAGTCGGTGCGGTAATAATTTTTGTATATGATAGCGAAACTATGCTATACTTTCGGTCCAAATTCAAACCGGAAGGGGGTGATGTCAGAATGCCTGGCATCGTCGTACGTGAAAACGAGTCTTTTGATGAAGCATACCGCCGATTCAAAAAGCAGGTCGATCGAAACTTGATCGTAACCGAAGCTCGTGCAAGACGCTTCTATGAGCCTATGACCGAAAAGCGCAAAAAGCAGAAGATAGCTGCGCGCAAGAAGTTGCTCAAGCGTCTATTTATGCTGCGCAGATACGAATCTCGTCTCTAAGCGGCAGGCCCTTTTGGGCCGCTTCTTTTTTTCAGTGACCCTCGGAATGCTCCGTTTCGCAAGTGTTGACCCCAAGCGGGCCGTAAAGCGGGCACCAGCCTATGATACCTGTTACCAGCGGTATCACTCCAAACCATCCTACTACGTTTCCGGTAATCAAAGCGAACCCTATCAGAATAACTCCTGCAACAATACGACTCACTCTATCCTGACTTCCCATTTTGCATGCCATGTTTGAATCCTTTAAATCGATTTTAGGTATATTACCAAAAAAGAATTAAGGATGGCTCATGCATTTTCCTGCACCGCTAAAATCCAACAGTTTGAAAATCATGCTTCTTGGAAGCGGGGAACTTGGCAAAGAGGTGGCTATAGAGGCGCAGCGACTCGG
>JALSPH010000022.1 GCA_026986055.1 Campylobacterales bacterium | reverse complement strand
CACCGTTCTTGTAGAGGACCCGAACAATAGGGTCGATATTGCCAAGGTAAAAGAGGGTATGCATAAACTGGTTCGAGACGGTATAGATTTTAGAGTCAAAGTTGTAGATAAAATCGAAAAAACCCATCGCGGAAAGCGTGTTATATGTAAACAGTTTTTAGATGTGGAGAAGATCCGGCTTAGTAAAGAGAGTGCTTCAAACGAGATATCCCTTGAAAGAGAGAGTTGATCTCTTTTACGGAAGCGGACCGTAATGCTTTGCAGGGAAATTTTTCAGATATTCGTCGATATTATCCGGAGTAATGATTTTGCCGAAATCTTTTTCGGTTCGCTCTTTGTTGTCTCCTGAAAGCCGCTTGGCTATCATTCTCGTCGACTCTTCGTAGAGGTGGTGGGCATCGAAGAAGTTCTCCAGGTTTGTAGTGACGCTGTTTAGGTCCATAAAGTGGTGAATTTTTCCGAAGACCTCTACCGTCTCTCTAAGCCACCGCTTGTAATCTTCCAGGTGCCCTCCGTTTACGATGAAAGTTTTAAAAAATGGTTCCGAAACCGGTGTCGTAAATATGATGAAGCGTGTATGGGGGTTTTTCTCTTTCAACCTTTTCATTATACTCTTCCACTCTTCTCTATACCTGTAGGCCTTCAGCAGAGGGCCTCTGTACTCTTCTATATTATCTTTTATATGCTTTTCTCTCTCTTCGTCCGTTACACGGATGGAGCAGTGTCTAACATTTGAACGGTCGTAGTCGCTTATGGTAGGATATTTTATGCGTCTAATGGACTCCAGCGACTGCTTTAGAACATCGATACTCAAAAGTGACTTGAATCTGTAAAGAGGCTCTTTCGTTTTCAGAAAGTAATCTTCCGGTTTGAGCCCTTTATAGTATCTTTCGAAAAAGGCGTCGTAGTTTCCCGCCGTTCCGAAGAAGTCTATGCCTATTATGATTGTGTCGAAATCTCCACCCTTTATCTCTTTTGCAATCTCTATCCACTTTTCATACTCTTTTGGCATCATATTGTCTGCAGCGTAGTTGAAGACTCTCATACCCTCGAAGTCGTGCTGGTTTATGTAGGCTGTGCGGCTGCTTCCCAGCAGAAGCGTGTCGTAATTTTCAAGTCCGGCAAAGTAGGCCCGATTCGTTTTTTGCTGCCGTTCATTGAAACCCGGCTGCCTGTTGTTGAACGCATTGCTGTGTGAAAAGCACCATAGGGGGTCTATTAGGTAGTTGAACGTTGCTACTGTCGAAAGAGAGAGCAGAACCGTTGCAAACCAGATAGCTAAATATTTTTTCTCTTTCATTTGCCGCTTCTAAAAGTTGAAATAGATAAATTCGGAAACTCTGTTAAGAGAGAGAGCGCTGACGGTAAAGAGGATGGAGGCGTAAACCATCTTGAGCGTTCCGACTCTGGTTTCGAAAATAAGCTGTGTCGAGTTTTTTGCCAAAACAACCACCAGGAAGGAGATGAACAGGTATAGAAGTGCGGTTTTACCGGCACCTATGGCTTGCAGGTATGAGCCGAACTCTACGCCGTAACTCTTCAAAAACGATAGCTTCGACTCAAGTGCCGCAGGAAGAAGGAGCTCACCTGTAAACATACCTTTTAAAACTTTCAGGGCATCGTTGAAATTTTGTGCTCGGAAAAATACCCATGCGATGTTTATGAAGTTGAAGGTGATGAACCATGCCAAGAGTGTGGGGATCTTAATGGCCGCTTTTTTCCATAATCTATGCACGACAAGAGCCAGGCCGTGCAGCAAACCCCAAAAAATAAATGTCCAGCCGGCGCCGTGCCAAATGCCTGCCAGAAGAAAAACGACGAAAATGTTCAGATAGGTACGAAACTCTCCGAGTCTGTTTCCGCCGAGGGGAATGTAGAGGTAATCTTTCAAAAAGCGGGTCAGAGTTATGTGCCACCTTCTCCAGAAGTCTTGTATGTTGAGAGCTTTGTACGGGCTGTTGAAGTTTATAGGCAGTTTTATGTTGAAAAGCAGGGCCGCACCTATAGCCATGTCGGTATAGCCGCTGAAGTCGAAGTATAGCTGAAAAGTGTATGAAAGAGACGTTACCCACGCTTCGAGCATGTTAAGGCTTTCAGCTTTGTCGAAGCCGTTGGTGGCCCAGACGGCAAGTCTGTCCGCTATCATCACCTTTTTGAAGAGACCTATGGAAAATATGAAAAGTCCCATCGTGATGTTGCGGTAGTTTACAAACAGATTACGCTTCGAAGCAAACTGCGGCAACATCTCTTTATGGTGGACTATGGGACCTGCAATAAGTTGAGGAAAGAAGGTGACAAAAAGCGTATAGTTCAAAAAGTTGTACTCTTTGGTCTCTTTTTTGTAGCTGTCTACCAGATATGTTATCTGCTGAAAGGTAAAGAAGGAGATGCCCAGAGGAAGTGCAAGATTTAGATATGGGTAGGAGGTGCCCAAAAGAGTGTTGAGGTTTTCCAGAAAAAAGTCCATATATTTGAAGTACCCAAGAAGCGCGAGATTTGCGCAGATACCGAAAAATAGAAGGCTCTTTCTCGTAAAGGTGGAAAAGTTTTCTCTTGAAAGAAGAGTCCCTACAGCGAAATTGAAAAAGACCGATATTAGTATGATGAACAGGTATGAAGCTTCCCACCATGAATAGAAGAGAAGAGAGGCCAAAATAAGAGTCGTTTTGGCCAAAGTCGTTAGTCTCGATCTATTTAAGAAGAAGTAAAGAAGCAGAGCGGCAGGTAGAAAAAGAAAGATATATTCAAAGCTATTAAATAGCATACCTGCAATTAACCTTCATTATGTGATAGTTGTTATTTATTAATAATTTAGACAACTTTTAATAGAATAGTAGCATAATTTATAGAAAATTTCATTTACCGGATAATATTTTTTAAACTACAAAGAAGTGGTGAGCATGGGAAAAATCGTAGGAATGACACAGTCGAACTACCTGCCTTGGAAAGGGTACTTCGACTATATCAACAGTGTGGACGAGTTCTATTTCTACGACGATGTACAGTATACGAAGCAGGATTGGCGAAACAGAAATCTCATAAAGACTCCTAAGGGTGTGGAGTGGCTTACCGTTCCGGTGGGCTCAAGCAGGGAGAGGCTTATCTGCGAAGTGGAGATAAAAGATAGCTCCTGGCAGAAGAGCCACTGGGGAAAGATAGTCCAAAACTACAGAACGGCCCCTTTTTTCAAGATGTATAGAGATTTTTTCGAAGAGTTCTACCGGGGAGTGGAGTGGAAAAATCTTTCGGAGATGAACCAGACGATGATAAAAAGAATTTCAAGAGAGATACTCGGTATAGAGACGAGATTTGGAGACTCCCGTCCCTTCAAACTCACCGGAAAGAAGGAGCAGCGCTATATCCCTCTTCTAAAAAAGGTCGGCTGTACGACTTTTTTGAGCGGACCTTCGGCCAAGAACTATCTGACTGAGGAGAGTATGGCAAAAGAGGGTATAGAACTGGAGTGGATGAGCTACGACGGTTATCCTGAGTATCCACAAGCTCATCCACCCTTCAACCATCAGGTTTCCATTATAGACCTGATCTTCAATGTAGGACCTGACGTGAAAGAGTTTATGCTCAGTTTCAAGAAATAGGGGGAAATGTGAAAATAGTGGGGGTTAACTTTATGGGGCACGACAGCGCCCTTTTTTGTATCGATACCGAAAAAAGAGAGATTTTTGCGATGAGTACCGAGCGTGTTACACGTATAAAGCACGATAGCAAGGATGTGGCTCCTATTTTGCAACGGTACGATTTTGAAGGTGTGGAGTTTGTATGCCAGGGGTACGGAAAGTTCGACGAAAAGGTAAGGTCCGACCTGGGGCCTGAGAGAGTGGCTGCACTTATTCAGAAAAAGGCCTTTTGCGATCTGATCAGACCGAGGTATATAAAAGATCTCTTTCCGACAAAAAGTGAAAAATATCTGGCCATACTGAAAAGCTTTTTGAAAAATCCTCTGAAAACGCTGGATGACCTCGATAAGATAAAACCCGATTTCAGAGAGCGATTTGTGCAAGCGCATAGGAACGAGAGCGATAGAGAGGTGGTGGAGAGTTACATAAAAGAGGTGTTCGAAGAGCATGGTATAAGGCCGAAAAAAGTGGAGTTTTTCGATCATCATCTTTGCCACGCCATAGGTGCCTACTATTTTTCTCCTTTTGCCGGTAGCAGATGCATAAGTTTGACTATGGATGGATGGGGTGACGGATGTTTCAGCAGAGCCTACATATTCGATGCAAAAGGTCACGAGCTCATAGGAGAGTCTCCCATACGGCAGGTAGATCACGAGGGGATAGATATAGACCTTTCTCACGATCTAACTTCCATAGGCGTACTTTACGGAAATTTCACTGTCGCTTTGGGGCTTCGGCGCTACAGCGACGAAGGCAAAGTCGAAGCGCTCGCGGCTTTTGGAGAGAAATATGGAGCTATGTACGATGCTCTTGTTGAAGCGACCATTGTCGAAGCGGAAGGTATAGATTACGATGTCGAAGCTATAAAGCCTTTTTACGACAGAGAGTATCTGCGAAAAAAGAGTGAAGAGATTGGGAAAGAGAACTTTGCAGCCACCATACAGTGCTACCTGGAAGATACGGTAGTTTCATATCTTGAAAAGGTGTCGCAAAAGTATCCTGATATAGAAACTCTCTGCCTTTCCGGCGGTGTTGCGGCAAATATCATCATGAATCTAAATATATACGAACGCACCAAATTCGAAAAGCTATATATCTTTCCACCCATGGGAGACGAGGGGGTCGCGGTCGGTGCCGCACTGCTCAAAGCGCTGGAAGAGGGTGAGGATATAAGCTGGGTTAACCAAAACTATATGCCCTATTTCGGAAACAGGCTTGAAAGAAGCGAAGTAGAAGCCGCTATAGAGAAGTTTTATTCGCAGGTGGAGGCCGAGTATATAGGTGAAGAGTGGTATTTGAACGCTGCTGAGTCTATAGCCAAAAAGAGAATAGTGGCTGTGGTGCAGGGACGTATGGAGTTCGGTCCACGTGCG
>JALSPH010000021.1 GCA_026986055.1 Campylobacterales bacterium | reverse complement strand
GTCGCCCCTGTAGCTTGGAAGCTCCATATCGCCCTTTGCCTCCGTGTCGGAACTTCTGGGTTTCGCAAATTGTCCGGCGATTCTACCCACTTTTACTACAGGTTTTCCGCTGGAGTAGGTCATGACTACCGCCATCTGCATCATAACTTTGAAGAGGTTCTTTATGGTGTCTGCATTGAAAGCGTTGAAACTCTCGGCGCAGTCGCCGCCCTGCAGCAAAAAGGCTTCGCCCGTAACCGCTTTTGCAAGTTTGGCTTGAAGACTTCTCGCCTCTTCGGCAAAAATCAACGGAGGAAACTTTGCAAGCTCCTCTTCCACTCTTCTTACGCTTTCAGGGTCTTTGTATTCTGGTTGCTGCTTTATAGGAAAATCTCTCCAACTCGATCTGTTCCACTCACTCATTCTCAATATCCTGTTGTAAATAAAAATTTGCGCAATAATAACATAAATTACGGAGATGGTGAAAAGGCGGCGGGGCGAAAGTAGAAAAAGGGGCACCAAACCCCTCTTTTATTAGGTGTTTTTAACTCATATACTGAATAGCTTTTATGAGCTCATCCGGGCGGGTAGAGTAGCGAAGGGCTTCGCTCTTGTCTATGATGTGCCCCTGTACGAGTTTTACCATAACCTGAGTTTGGGTCTGCATACCGCTCTCTCCCTGTCCAAGCTGCATCTGGCTGTATATCTGGTGCACTTTGTCTTCTCGTATCAGGTTCGCTATGGCTGGATTTGTTATGAGAATTTCCGGTACCGCTACACGACCTCCGCCGATACGGGGAAGAAGCGCCTGAGATATTACGGCAACCAGTGAAGTGGAGAGCTGCGCTCTGACCTGGGGCTGCTCGTCACCGCTGAAGACGTCTATGATACGGTTTATGGTCTGGGCTGCAGAGTTTGTATGAAGCGTACCGAAAACGAGGTGCCCGGTTTCGGCTGCGGTCAACGCTGCGGCTATAGTCTCTTTGTCCCTCATCTCACCGATCAGGATGACATCCGGATCTTCTCGAAGAGCGTACTTGAGTGCATCGGCGAAGGAGTTGGTATCAGTTCCGATATTTCTGTGGGAAAAGAGAGACTGGTTGTTTTCGTGAACGAATTCGATAGGGTCTTCAACCGTTATGATATGTTTGCGTTCGGTCATATTGATCTCGTTGAGCATGGCTGCAAGAGTCGTAGATTTACCGCTTCCGGTAGGCCCTGTTACAAGTATCAGCCCCTTTTCTCTCTGTATCAGTTTTTTATAGATCTGCGGAGCTTCGAGATCGTCTATGCTTGGGATGTGTGTTGGAATGACACGGAAAGCCGCCGCTACGTCATCCATCGTCCTATAGTAGTTGGCACGGAAACGGCCCACTTCCGGAATCTGAATGGCAAAATCGAGCTCTTTATGCTCTTCGAAACGCTTTTTCTGCTTTTCAGTAATTATCGAATAGCACATCTCCTCTATCGCCTCTCCGTCGAGCTTTGGAAGGTTCAGAGGCACAAGACGCCCGTCTATACGTATCTGCGGTTCGCTTCTGCTTACCAGGTGCAGGTCGCTCGCTTTATATGCGACGACGTTTTTCAGAAGCTTGCGAATATCAAGTGCTATGTTGCCCATCAAGAATTTCCTTGTAGATTTTTTCGTCGAAGCCTACGACGACACTGTTGCCGACTTCCAATACCGGCCTTTTTATCAGCTTTCTCTCTCTGCAGAGCCACTCTTTTTTGGCCGCTTCATCGAGTTCAAGGTTTTTTAGACCGAGCTTGCGATATGTGGCGCTTTTGGCATTGAATAGTCTATCGATACCGACGTGCTTGAGCCATCGCTCTATGGTTTGGCATTCGACTTCTTCACTTGTAATATCGACAAATTCGAAATTCACTTCAGCAGAGTTGAGGAATTTGACAGCTTTTCTGACGCTATCGCAATTTTTAATTCCGTAAAGCTTCAATTTCTATAACTCTATTCTATGATATTGGGAACTACGAAGTAGTCATCTTTGGAGTCCGGAGCGTTTTTCAAAATTATCTCCCGCACCTGGGGGTCTTCATGGGGGATGTCTTCTCTCATGGGAGTTCCTCCCTCTAGAGTACTGAAGGAGGGATCGAGCCCTTCTGTGTCAAGTTCGCCGAGGATCTCGACGAAACCTACAATTTTTTCGAGCTCTTCTACCATCTCCTCTCTTTTCCCCTCTTCTATTTTGAGCATAGAGAGCTTCTCCAGTTTCTGCAGCATCGTATCGTCAAATTTCATACTTTGTGCCCTTTCAAAAAAATCGATCGTAATTTTAACAAATCTTTTGATATGATAGCACACTAAAAATTAAGGGCGGCTCTATGCTCTTGGGCTAACGTAAGAGTCCAAAAGAGTCCCCTTTGTGCAGGAGTTGCAGTTGAGTATCAAGGATCAGGTAGAGTTCGCGAAAGAGGAGCTTACTCAGGATGAAAAGCTACTGGCGGGATTGATAAAAGCGGAACGTTTTTACAAAAAAAACAGAGTGGCCATAATAGCGCTTACGGTGATTTTGGTGGTCGGAGGCATAGGTTATGCGGCTATGGGATACTTCAACGAAAAAAGGGTGGAGGCAGCCAACGCCGCACTGCTCGCTTTGAAGAAGAATCCGACGGATGCTACCGCACTCAAGAGTCTCGAAGAGAACTCTCCGAAGCTTGCGGAGCTTTTCAAGTTAGGGCAAGCGAGCAAAACTGGTGACGTGAAGAGTCTAAAGGTTTTAAGCAAGAGTAAAGATGCCGTCGTGGCCGATCTTGCCCAATATCACCTCGGAGTCTGGAAATCGGACCCCGTAAAACTGAAAGAGTACAGAATGAAGAGCCAGGCTCTCTTGAAGGATTTTGCGATATTCGACGAGGCATATCTTCTTATGAAAGCCGGTAAGGTATCCGAAGGTAAAGAGCGCTTGGCTCTTATAGGCGCCGATTCGCCGATGAAAGCGGCAGCCGCTATGCTTGAACACTACGGCATTACCGGCAAGAGCAGAGGCGGGGAATGATCCGTAAAATCAACTTTATAGTTCTGCTGACACTCCTTGCTCTGGTTGCCGCAGGGTGCAGCGAGAAAAACTATTTCGAACCTTCCAAAATAGACGGAACGGTCGAGTACGACGGTGAGCTCCCTGCACCCATAGCGGAGACGGGGTATAGGAGTGCAACCCTTGAAAACGGCATGGTTATAACCTCTAAAGGGCTTCAGGACTACAAGCTTCCTAAAGGGTACAGGTACTTGGCCAAAGAGGGCGATTTGGTAGCTGCAGCAGGTGACTGCAAGCCTAATATCATCTACGATATAAAGAGCAAAAAGAGTCTGAAACTCAACCTTCCGCGCCGTATGATAGCGGCTATGTTCATACCCCAAACCGGGCGTCTAGCTTTTTTGCTCGAGGGGAACAGTTACGGAATCTACGACTACGAAAAGCAGGAGATTTTGGTTAAATACGAGTCGGACAAGGCGCTTACCGCCGATATACGTATAGCTTCTCCGATGATGCTTGAAAACCTCGTTCTTGTTCCTACGCTTGACGGAAAGCTGGTCATACTCGGCAAAGATGACGGGATGAAGGTAAGAGAGATCATAGTGGGCAAGGGCGAAGAGTTCAACAATGTAATTTTCCTCGATGTTATAGGAGATAGATTGGTGGCTGCGACTCCCCATAGAGTCATCTCCGTAAGCCCGGAGCTTATGGATGCGCTCGATATGGAGATAAGCGATCTTCTTTTCATAAAAGATGGGATATATATTCTCTCCAAAGATGGAACTATCTACAGATGTGACGAGGAGCTCAAGATTCTTGGCAGTAGAAAATTTCCTTTCGCCCACTTCGTTGGAGCTCTCTATGGCGAGTTCATATATCTGATAGAGCGAGAGGGGTATATAATAGCTACCGACAGAGAGCTTGAAAGCGCCCATACCTTCAAGATTCCTGATAGGATCGACGACTGGTTTTTCGCTGCAGAAGATAGACTCTACTATGAGCGCTACTACTTCAAGCTTCATCAGGAGTAGCGGAGGATGAAGAGGGTACTCGATCCTTTGCGACAGAAGGGGTACATATTTAAACGTTTCGAGCCGTTTTCCCCATCTCTTGTAGGAAGCCGTAAAAAAATAGAGATATTCCATGGGCTCGATATGCAAAACAGATACCTGCTCCTTTTTTCGGTTAAAAGAAAGAGCAGAATTCTTGTAAAAGATGTCGAGGAGTGGTTTGAGCTCAAAAGAAGAGTGGAGAGCTATTTCGGTTATCCTATCTTGATAAATTTGGCTCTGATAGATGCGCCGCTATGCTCCAAAGCGCTAAGAAAGCTCGAATCGGAGGGGTGGAAGGTAATATCGGTATGATCCTCTGCGATATCGGAAACAGCCGTATCCACTTTTATGACGGTAAAGAGGTTAAGCATCTAAGCCATGAAGAAGGTCTGAAGCTCTATGAGAGTGAAAAAGTCGGCTATATCTGCGTCAACGATGAAGTTAAAAGTCGCATAAAGAGGTTTTCAAAGTGGCAGGATGTATCGAACCCTTCACTTTTAAAAAGCGATTACAAGGGGCTTGGTATAGACCGCATCGCGCTTTCGCTGGCAATTTGTGACGGAGTGGTTATAGATGCTGGAAGTGCCATAACGGTGGACGTGATGGAGAAAGGGGTTCATCTTGGAGGGTGGATATGGCCCGGAGTAAAAGCTTTCAAAGAGGCGTACGGCTCTATCTCTGCAAAACTTGCCGTTCAGATAGACCCTTGCATCTCTTTTGAGAAAATTCCGAAAGATACCTCAAGTGCGATCTCCTATGCCGTGCTTGGCTCCATAAAAGAGGTGGTTCAAACTTTTGCTAAATCAAAAAGGGTCTTTGTAACCGGCGGAGACGCCTCCTATATTGCGCCGCTATTTGAAGATGCAAAGATTGACGAGCTTTTGATTTTCAAGGGGATGGAAAAAATGATAAAGGAAGAGAGATGTTGACCGTAGCTTTGCCGAAAGGGCGTATAGCTGAAGAGACACTGGAGATTTTCGAAAAG
>JALSPH010000020.1 GCA_026986055.1 Campylobacterales bacterium | reverse complement strand
GGAATTACCAAAAAATCCTCTTCAAGCTCCAGTGAGTTTTTGAGTGAGCTTCTAGCCTCTTCGTAGCAGTGCTGCATAGTTTCGGCCAGAACCGCCTCTTTTGAGTGTGTGTTGGCGTAGAACTCCAAAATCTCTCTTATTCGATCCTCTATCGTCTCAAATGCCAAACCGGTAGCCGTGAAGTCGAAATATGTCTCTTTACGAATACCTATAGATTTTTCAAGCAGCTCTTCGGCTCTGTCGTGACCCTCCAAAAGGGGTCCAAAGAGTCTCTTTTCCATCTCTTTCCTGTCCTGATTGTAGTTCGGTATTGTAACATATCTTGATTGAAATAGTAAGGATTGTTGATGGCTCAATGTGCTATAAAGAGAGCCGTTCAAAGAAGAGTTAGTCGGAAGTCAATATCTCGTATGGACGCTTTATCTGCTCTATCAAAGCGGGAATGCTTACATTTCTACTGACTCTTGCGAACTCTTTGCCTCTAAGAAAGATAATGGCGGTCGGTATGGAGAATACTCCAAAAGATGCGGCAATATCTCCATTTTCAGAAATATCTACGGAGATTTTTTTGATTTTTGGAAAGTTTTTTTCAAAACTCTCAAATAGCTTCGGCTTTAAAGCGTGGCATACGTTGCACTTCTCGCCCCAAAAATAGAGCATAATGCCCGTCTCTTCCTCTATACTCTTTTTTATATCTTCTAAATTCAAACTTTTCTCCTCAGTTTCCATAACTTTGCCGCATCCAACGAGCGACGCGGCAAAGATCTATAGCTTATGGATTCATCTTTTCAACTGCTTTTAGCAGTTCGATTCCTGCCTCATTTACACCGTTTTGTCCCAAAAATTTCGCCTCTTTGGCTACTTTCCAAACCTTTTTGAACTTTTCCGGCGACAGGGCGCTCTCTTTTATAACTTCTTTGTGTTGCTTGGGCATTATACGAATTTTTTTCTCTTTTTCATAGAGGGTACCTACTTTTGCTACAGCTTTTACGACTCTGTAAATCTCAGGCGTTACGGGTGTTGCTAAACTGTTAGGTGCTCCGCTCAAGGCTCTATCCATAAGTTCACCCGCATCGGTTTCCACTATATGGCCATCTGCCAAAATCTCTATGAAGCCTCTGGCTTCAAGCATATCTAGTGCGGCTAATAACATATGCTGTTCATACTCATCTTCTATTTCTGAAAGTAGTTTTCTTACGGTTTCGCCGCGGCTAGGTATACGTTTAAAAAGCTCCATTTCATATTTTGTCATAAACGGTTTTCGATCTACCTCATCACTTAAAGTGGTATAAAATTCTCCTCTTGAACCTAGACCGTACTCTCCTAAAAGTTTCTCTTTTCGTCCCTTTTCAATCCACTCTCTGTTTGGAACATCAAAAGCTCTTCTGTGTAACTTCATGCTCTTAACTGCCTCTGAAGATATTTCTCGCACTTCGTCACTCTGCTCTTTTGCAACTTTTTGCCCTTCGTTTGTGAGGCGGTATATATCTTTACCCTTTTCATCAACAGTCGATTCTATAAGGTCGAAAGCCTCCAAGGAGTGAAGATATTCGTTAATATCAAATTTTTTCTCAAACCACTTAGCGTGCTCTTTGGCCTCCATAAAGGATTTCAAAAGCTCTCTTTTTTTCAAAGGCATTTCGTTTAGTTTACGACCATATTTTTGTGCCATTTTTTTGAACTGATCTATCTTTTTGTCTACCATATGTTTTCTTATCTCTTCGGTATCCGCTACTCCGAGTTCATTTATAAGTAATAGGGTTTCAACCATCTCTTGAGTCAGCGCAAAACTAAATAGCCTTTCATCATGTGGGTTTTTCAGTAGCGCTCTAAGCTCCATAAGCGCTTCACCGGCAGGAAGAAGTGTCAAGTCTTCGTTTATGTATCCCATCATCTCCAGTTGAACTTTCGCTTCATCCGTTATTTTGTTCCCGTCAAAAACATCTGCTACGAGATCCATTATAAGCGTATCTATCACCGCTCCTTCAGAAGCGCTTGCACCGTTTTCGAGAACTTTTCTAACGCCCCTGCCTATACCGGTAAAGGTTGCCATATCTCCTTTGGGAATGGAGTATGCGACTATCCTCATAGCTTCAAGTAGCTCTTTTTGGGTTTCGTCAAACGGCATGTGAGAAGCTTCGGTAGGTCCCAGTGGAGAGGTAAGTATGAGATGAGCCGTTTCGTTGTCCACAACAATGTCCGGCTCTACTATATAGAAAGCTTTTAAAACCTCTTCACCCTCTTGGCTTAAGTTCCACACATCGACTTTTCTCTCTTTGTCGTGGAATTTCTCTACAAAACCTCTCTCTTTAAGCGGTTCCAAAGTCATTTCACTTACATTTGAACTTTTTTGGGCATTTTTCAGCATAGCTAAAATCTCGCTTCCAATCCATCTAAAGCGATCATCCCAATCGGTAATGTTTTTTACTTTTTCTTTGTTTATGACACTTTCAAGCGCTCTTGCTACCATCTCCCCACCGTAAGTTAAAGATAGTTTAGAAGGGGTGGGGTAATATATGAGCCCGGCAGTTTCAAGTTTCTCTACTCCTTCATCGTTCAGTTTGCTGACATCGACTCCTCGACTTCTGTTTTGAAGTAGTGCCAACAGATGTTTTGCTTCCTCTTTTTTAATTACCATCATCAACTCCTCTTTTTATTTTTTCAGATTGTAGAAAAATTTGAAGCTGTTTGCAGCGACTTAAGTTGCATATAGCTTAAATTATATGTGCGATAACCGATATTTAATATCATAAAAACAAGGAGGCTAAAAAATGAAAAAGAGATTTGTCGCTGCGGCACTGTTATCTTCGGTACTGTTATCTTCGCAATTGTCGGCGGGAGTTATAAATGCGACCGACACTCACGCTATCTTGAATGTGGCAAAAGGGTACGGAAGCGCTACGCTTAAAAAAGACTCCGGCGGTGACCCGTTTATAGTAGGCAGAATAGAGGGTACCAAGTATGGCATTCTTTTTTATGGATGTGAAAACGGCACTAACTGTGACGATATTCAGTTTGCCGCTTCATGGAGTGGTAAGAGGGTCTCTCTGGAGAAGATTAACGAGTGGAACCGAAACAAAAGATACGGCAAAGCCTACCTCGATAAAGATGGAGACCCAAGAGTAGAAATGGCGGTAAACCTCGACTACGGCGTGACGGAAGAGAACTTCGACGATACTTTCGATTGGTGGACCAAGGTTATGAAAGAGTTCAAAGAGAGTGTTTTGAACGACTGATATTTAGCTGAAGGGGAGGTTTTGATCACCCCTCCAGCTCCTCTTGAAGCTCCAAAAGCTCCAGGTATCTGTCCGCTTTTGTGTTGTACTCGACCTCCAGTTCGTTTAGTTCCTCCGTTAGGTTTTGGATCCCTTTTTCCCGGTAACACTCTGGGTTTGCAAGGCACTCGTTAAGCTCGGCTATGCGGTTTTCGAGAGTCTCGATTTCATCGGGTAGGCTCTCAAGCTCTCTCTTTTCGTTGTAGCTCAACTTTTTCTTTTTTCTCTCGACTTGCTGCTCTTTGCTTTTTGCTTCGGCAGAAAGAGACTCCCTTTCGTAAACTTCCAGCTCTTTAATCTCCTTCTCAATGGCAAGAAACTCGGAGTAGGGCCTGTAGCTCTCTTCCACTATGCCGTGCCCTTTGAATATGAAGAGTTTTTTGGCTATCTTATCGACGAAGTATCGGTCGTGACTTACGAATATCAGAGCTCCCGGGAAATTGAGAAGATACTCTTCCAAAATGTTTATGGTCGGGATGTCGAGGTCGTTTGTAGGCTCGTCGAGAATTAGGCAGTCGACTTTTTTGGTAAAAAGAAGAGCGAGTGCGACTCTGTTTTTCTCTCCGCCGCTTAAAACACCTATCTTTTTGTCCAGATACTCTTTTGGAAATAGAAAGTTTTTCAAATATCCGTATACGTGCATATTTTTACCCTGCACATCTACCCTGTCACCCCCGAAAGGGCAAAATGTCTCTATCAGGTTTTTCTCATCGTCGAGCATCTCTCTATGTTGGTCGAAATAGCCTATTTTGAAATCTCCCCGTTTTATCACTCCGCCGTCAGGTTTCTGTCGACCAAGCAGCAGGTGCAGAAATGTTGACTTTCCGCTACCGTTTTTTCCTACGATGGCTATGCGATCTTTTTGTAAAATTCTGTTCGAGAAGTTGTGAATGAGAAGTTTTTCACCGAGCCTTTTTTCAAGATGCTCTATCTCGAAAAGCACCTTTTTTCGGCTTACCCCCTCTTCTCTGTTGAAGTGGTGTTTCTCTCTTTCGAGTTCAAGCTTTATCTTTCTTATGACGCTTGGGTTCTTTTTCGCCTCTTCTCGCATCTGAAGAACCCTTTTTTTCCTTCCCTCGTTTCGCTTCAGCCTCGCTTTGACTCCGCGCCTTAGCCACTCCTCTTCGGCTTTGAGAAGCTTTAGAAGGTTTTCGTGCTCTTTCGCCATAGCTTGAAGAAGCTGCTCTTTTTGGTGTAGGTAGCTCTCGTATCCGCCTTTGAAGCTTCTAAGCTTGTGATCTTCTATCTCGACCGTTCTGGTTGCGATGCGGTCTATGAAGTATCTGTCGTGAGAGATGAGCAGCAGTGTGAACTTCTCTTTTAAAAGCAGCTCCTCCAAAAACTCCACCATATATACATCCAGGTGGTTAGTAGGTTCATCGAGCATCAAAATATCGGGCTTTTTAAGAAGCAAAGATGCAAGTGCGACTCTGCGCTGCTCTCCTCCACTGAGTAGATTTACCGCTCTATTTTCGTAATGCTTTAGGTTGAACTCTTTTAAGATTCTCTCTATCTTGTCGTCAAGATTCCATGCGTTGTGGTAGTCGAGAAAGGATGTGAGTTTCGAGTGCTCTTCAAGCAACGCTTTGTTGTTGAAATCTTTTGAAAGTAGATTAGATACCTCTTCATACCTCTCTTTTGCCTCTTGAATCTCCGTGAGCTCTTTCTCTATAGCCTCTCTTACGCTGATCTCAGGTTCAAAAACAGGATGTTGACTCAACATCTCTATACGAATTCCCTGCCGTACGATCCTCTTGCCGCTATCGGGTTCAATTTCACCGCTTACGATTTTCATAAGTGTCGAC
>JALSPH010000019.1 GCA_026986055.1 Campylobacterales bacterium | reverse complement strand
TACCGTCGAAATTGTAAAGAGCCTCTCCAAGCGCTATGATCGCTTCAAGATCAAGATGGTTCGTCGGTTCGTCCAAAACCAGAAAGTTCCCTTGTTCAAGCATCATTTTACTAAGCATCATCCTATGCTTTTCACCACCGCTTATCTTCTCTATGCTCTTCTCCTGCTCTTCACCGCTAAAAAGCATACGCCCAAGACAGTTTCTAATCTCAGAAATATCCGCCTCCCTGTCAAAGCTTCTGAGCCACTCATATAGAGTCTCACTTCCCTCTATTCTATCTGTCGTATCTTGCGGAAAGTAGCTGGGCTGTACGGTGGCACCCCACTTTATCCGGCCGCTGTCTGGCTTCAATCCATCATCCATTATCATTTTGCACAGCGTCGTCTTTCCAACTCCGTTTGGACCGATCAGGGCGACTTTGTCTCCCGGGTTGAATTTCAGATTCAAGCCATCGAACACCACCAAACCATCGAAACTCTTACTTACATTTTCAATTTCTAGAGCCTCTTTTCCTATCTCACGCTTCATTTTGAAAACTATGCTCGGATCACGCCTTGAGGATGTCTGAAGAGCGCTTAGATCTAGCTTTTCGAGCTGCTTCTGGCGGCTTGTAGCCTGTTTCGCCTTGGACGCGTTCGCGCTGAATCGGCGGATAAAACTCTCGAGCTGCTCCTTCTCTTTTAGCTTTTTGGCTCTCTCCATCTCTCTCTGTTTTTGCAAAAGATTGCTGGCTATGTACCAGTCGTCGTAGTTGCCCGTAAACTCTCTTATCGTTTTAAAGTCAAGATCCAAAATATGGGTAACGACACTGTTTAGAAAGTGGCGGTCGTGGGAGATCACTATCATCGTCCCTTCATGCCTTTTAAGCTGCTCTTCGAGCCACGCGATGGCGTGAATGTCGAGGTTGTTCGTAGGCTCGTCCAAAAAGAGGATGTCCGGCTTTGGAAAGAGTACCTGAGCCAAAAGTACTTTGAACTTGTCCGCACTGGGCAGTGAGCTCATAAGCTCGCTATGTTGAGACTCAGGGAACCCAAGCTCTTCGAGAATCTTCTTTATACGAACATCATATTCATACATCGGATCCTCTTCCACACAAATCATCTCAAGCTCGCCAAGCCGCTCGTTTACCTTGTCGTCTTCGAAATTGCCCTCCATATAGAGGCGCTCTTTCTCTTTTATAGCGTCATAGAGACGCCTGTTGCCGTAAAGAACCGCATCGGCTATCGTGAAATCTTCGAAAGCGTACTGATTTTGGCCAAGAACACCTACTTTAAGGCCGCTGCCTACAATGACTTCGCCGCTTGTCGCCTCCTCTTCACCGGAGACGATTTTCAAAAAAGTACTTTTACCGGCACCGTTGGCGCCTATTAGACCATATCTCTTCCCGGCATCGAGTTTTATGTTCACATTCTCAAAGAGTACCCTGCCGCCAAACCTCTTGGTCAAATCTACAGTATGAAGCATTCAGCCTATCCTTTCAAAATCTCTAAAACTTTTTCCGGCGGACGGCCAAGAGCCGCTTTTTCGCCTTTTATGACGATGGGTCTTTCGATGAGTTTAGGATGCTCGGCCATCGCCTCTATGAGCTTTTCATCGTCATCGACATTTTTCAATCCAAGCTCTTTGTAAATACTCTCTTTTGTTCTCATAATGTCGCGCGGTTTTGCACCCAAAAGTTTCAAAACCTCTTTTATCTCCTCTTTCGTAGGCTTTTCATCGAGATATTTGTAAATGTGAGGCTCCAATCCGGCATTTTGGATCAGTTTAAGAGCTTCGCGCGATTTTGAGCACCTTGGGTTGTGCCATATGATTATCTCTTCGGTTGCCATCGGACTCTCCTTATGGTAAAGTTATTTATATGAATGAGACAAAGCCTATTATAGAACTTCTACCGCCTTTAAGTAGAAGGTGTAAAATCATCGTAACTCTTCTTAGAATCGCTTTCACTCTCGTGCCGATACTTCTTGGCATCTGGTTCGGAGTGGAGTTTGGATGGCTCTACGGGCTACTGCTCTGGATAGTAGCTATATTTGCCGGTCTGATTATTTTAAGCAAGCTGAAACTCGCCTACGTCCCTCTGAACCAGCACGAGCTCTCCCACTCCGCCATGGCTATTTTGAAATGGTATGCGGCAAAAGAGCTCTGCGATGAGTATACCCCATCAAATCAAAAATTTAGTGAAGCTCGACGTTAAGCTTGACTTCTCGTCTGCTTCTCATAGCGACTATCTGGCCGGTCATGGAGTTTTGCCTAAAATGTATGCCGTTCTTACCGGCCAGTTCCACCCCTTTGAATATATTCTCATCTTCCACTTTAACGTCCCAAAGAGGATTTACCTCTTTGATCTTTTCAAGCTCCGCACGAGTGACGGCGACTTTCGTACCTTCAAGTATAGCGATGCCAGCATCTACTATACATCCGTCTCCCAGAGGTATACCGGTAACGCTGTTTGCACCAAGAAGTACGTTTTGGCCGATAGTTACCGGGTTTCCGTTGGTTCCGCTCAAAACTCCGAGTATCGAAGCGCCTCCTCCGACATCAGAGCCCGGTCCAACGATAGCGGAGCTTGAGATCCTGCCCTCGACCATCACGGCTCCGGTGGTACCTGCGTTGAAGTTTATGTAGCTGGCTCCCGGCATCACGGTGGTCCCGGGGTGCAGTTGCGCTCCCATTCTCACTTTTGCGCTATCGAGAATTCTCGTATTGTCTGCCGGTATGATATGCTGGAGGTATCTTGGGAATTTGTCTACACTCTCTATCTCAGGGTATGCACCGTTGAGCTTAAGCTCTATTTCGTTCTCTCTGAGCCATTCGAGCTCGAAAGGCTCGTTTCCAAACCATGCAACGTTGTGAAGTATACCGAAAGCGCCGGTTAGATTTACGCTTCTAAGTTCAGCTTTTGCCAAAGAGAGAGCGTATAGTTTGATGTAGACCGCTTCGACACTTTTGGGGGCGTCATCTTCGAAAAGAAAGATTATTTTGAAGTTGTCGTCAAGCTCCTCACATTCGGCTATTTTGGCAAGCTCTTTTATTACCTGTACATTTTTATGAGCCTCTCCCCTGGCCTCTTCGATGTATGGATGAAAAGCAGCCAGCGCGTTTATGATGAAAGTCTCGGTTACATCGAAAAGCTGCTCGCTTTCGTTGAAATTCACCGAAACTCCGCTCTCTTGCAAAGCCGCTATAAACACAGCGGCGGAGCCGTAGTTTTCGTTCCAGTTTATAAGCGGATATACCGCTTGCAAAATCTTCTCACGATTTTTTTGCCCTCTGTCCACTCTGCATATACCGAATGCCACAGGTTTTCTGTAGCCCTCTTGCGCCTCGACTCTGCCTACGAACTCTTTGAAACCATCTTTTGTTTCGACTCTATCTGTAGCCATAAGTTCTCCTCGATTAATAATTGCGCGATTATACTCCAAATTTATTGACACACGCTTTAGAGTAGCTCATTACATAAGATCTTTTTAAATTGACCAATGTCAATTGTAGATCTTTATATAAAATATATAATTAATTGATCTGATTAATAATACGATATCGATATACTGTATTTATTTAAACATAATATACCGAAGAAAGTGAGGTTGCCGTGAGAAAACCAGAACCGACCACCAACGAAAAATTTTTGAGTGATGGCGACTATATAGTCTCAAAAACGGATCTGAAAGGCCGCATAACATACTGCAACAAGATATTCATAAATATCTCAGGTTACTCAGAAGAGGAGCTTCTTGGCGCACCTCACTCTATTTTAAGGCATCCTGACATGCCAAAAATCGTCTTCAAGCTTCTGTGGGAGAGAATATCGAAAAAGAAGGAGATCTTCGCTTTCGTAAAGAACCTCTGTAAAGACGGCAGCTTCTACTGGGTTTTCGCTAACATTACGGCAACAATAGATAAAAATGGTACTATTCGAGACTACCACTCCGTAAGACGCAAACCGAACCGAAAAGCCATAGAGGCGATAGAACCTCTCTATAAAGCCCTTTTGGAGGAGGAGAAAAAAGGTGGTATGGAGGCTTCCGGCATATACCTTGAAAACATGCTGAAGTCGAACGGTACGACTTACGACGAGTTTGTATTTGCACTGCAAAAAGGGGAAGTTTAGAAGTTTAATAGACCATCGAATGCTCTATCTCTTTATTTTAGGCGAATAAAGAGAGCGTCAGCTCGCCTGTTTTTTGCTCTCCCTTCTTTCGTTTTGTTTGTGGCGATCGGTCTGCTTTCGCCGTAATATGCTATTTTTATTCTTTCGCTTTTTATGCCGAAATCTACAAGTCTGAACTTTATTTGATAAGCTCTCTTTTTGGATAGTTCGATATTGTAACTATCACTCCCTATCGAGTCGGTATGGCCTTCAATAACGACCTTTACATCAGGGTACCTTTCAAGATAAGCGGCAAGCATTCCGACCCTTTCTCTGCCTCTTTCGTTCAAACGGGCAGAATCGAATTCGAAATTTACGAGCATTTCCACTGCAACGGCACAACCTGTACCGTCCACTTTCCAGCCACCGGGAGTCTTTGGGCATCTATCGACACAGTCGTTCAGACCATCTTTGTCACTATCTATCGTGCATCTTGCTTTAGGTGTCGGCGACTGCTTGTATGTTTGAGCCTTTTTCGGTACGGAAGGGGCCTTTTGCGTAAAAGCGACTCTCTCCCCGGCATGAGTCTCGACACTCTTTCGTTGATCTAGAATGGTCTCTCTCTTTTCCGCAGATACTTTGGCCGTTTTTTGAGTAGTCGAACGATTTGAACTATCGGCAGTGGATGCTGCAACCTCTTTTGGTTCGACGATCGCGATCACACTCTCTTTGATTGGTTCGGGAATTTTTTGAGTTACCAAAAGAGCACTGCTTGAAGGAGTACTCTCTTCAACCTTGACAGGCACATTTTTCGGCTTTGTTGCAGGCACGGGAGTACTCTTTTGGTCTATAGCAGCCGATGCTACACTCGCAGCTACCGATGGTTGCAGATCGACTCTCTTTCTCTTGACTTCACTCTTTTGCCTTAACTTTCTCTCTCTTTCATCGATGTGTCGTTGCAGATACTCCACTCTTTTTTTATATTCCGATTCGACTTTGAAA
>JALSPH010000018.1 GCA_026986055.1 Campylobacterales bacterium | reverse complement strand
TTTTGGGATGTGGGATGTGGGATATGGGGGATGGGATGTGGGGGTTGGGATATGGGGGTTGGGGGAAGTGGGTTTTAAAACTTTTTTGGCTATAATCACATCAATTTCAAAAGAAGGCTTTAAAGTTGCGAAAACGTTTTGCAGTCGCTTTCACGGGCCCGTCAAACAGCGGTAAAACGACACTTATAGAGAAGGTTGCCAGAAGTTTGATAGTCGATTACAAAGTAGCCATAGTCAAAAACGATCCAAAAGACAAGGCGAAATTCGATGTGGAGGGCAAAGATAGTTGGAAATTTTTCCAAACAGGTGCCGAGGTGGTCGTAACATCCCCTACACGAACCACATACTTCTCACATCGACACAAAGAGATAGAAGAGATCGTAGATATGGTAAACGAATTCGACTATCTTTTGGTAGAGGGGTTGAAAACCCTGCCGCTGCCCAGAATCGCCATATTTCGCAATAAGATAGAAAAGAGCTACTTTCCATATTCGGAAGCTATCGCGATCGACGAGTCGATCGATTTGAAAGAGTATGAGATCCCTTCGAATATCGATATTTTGAACCTCAACAATACCGAGCAGGTAATAGAGTGGATAAAAAAACATGCAAAGGCCGTATAGATGACGCTGAAACCTATTTTTGACGCTATAGAGAAGTCTGCCCACAGGATCAAAGATGCGATCTCGAACGAAGATCTCTGCTACTCCGAGCAGTGCAACGCCACAGGAGATATGCAGCTTAAACTCGATATTCAGAGCGATCTTATCATAGCCGAAGAGTTCTCCAAAATAGCGGCCATAAAAGCTATCGCAAGCGAGGAGAAGGAGGAGGCAGAAACACTCCATCCGGATGGCCGCTACATGATCGCCTACGATCCGCTCGACGGCTCCAGTCTCATAGATGTCGATCTGAGCGTCGGTTCCATATTCGGAATATACGACGGTCAATTTCAAGCCTCGAAAATGTTGGCTTCGGTTTATATCGTGTATGGCCCTAGACTGGAGATGGTGACGGCATACAAGGGAGGCGTTCGCCACTACATCTTCCGCCATGGAAAGTTTATGGAACAAGAGACTATCAAACTGAAAGAGAAGGGCAAGCTGAACGCACCCGGCGGCACTCAGCAGTTTTGGCCCAAACACCATAAAGAGCTTGTAGACTCGCTTTTTAACGAGGGTTACAGACTAAGATACTCGGGCGGGATGGTTCCGGACCTGCACCAGATACTTCTAAAAGGTGGAGGGCTTTTCAGCTACCCGGGAACTACGGACAAACCGGAAGGCAAACTACGCAAACTCTTCGAAGTCTTTCCTTTCGCCTTCGTATACGAAACAGCCGGCGGCAGCGCCATAGACGACAAAGGAAGAGCCCTTTTGGAGCTTGATTGCAACGATCCGCACGAGACGACTCCATGCTTCTTTGGAAGCAAGTATGAGATAGATAGAGTGAAAGAGGCTTACGGTGTCAGCTGAGCTAAAGAGTCTCGACAAATGGGAAAAGGCGCGCGAAGAGGCGAAAGAGAAGCTTGTCGAGTGCCAAAAAGAGAAGGGCTTCAAAAGCTGCATGGAGTGTAGCGAGATAGTAGGGTGTGAAACGAGAAACGACTATGTGAAAAAGGTTTACGAGAGTATGAGCAAAGGAAAAGGTGGAGGGTTTGAGTTTTAATTAAAAACTAAAAACTAAAAATTAAAGGCTAAAAGTGAAAAGTGAAAAGTGAAAAGTGAAAGGTGCCGTTTCGCCTCTTTCATTTTCTATTTTTCATTTTATAAACGGGGATTCAAATGAGCGAAGAGAAGTGTAAAAGAGTCTACATAACCACACCAATCTATTATGTGAACGATGTACCTCACATAGGTCACGCCTATACGACGATCATAGCCGACACACTTGCAAGATACTCTAGGATGGTCGGAATGGATGTATTTTTCCTGACGGGAACGGACGAACACGGCCAAAAGATAGAGCAGGCGGCAAAAGCTAAAGGTAAAAGTCCGCAGGAGTACGCAAACGAGATTTCCGAAAAGTTCAAGTCGCTCTGGGACGAATTCGATATAAGTTACGACAAATTCATACGTACCACCGATGAAAACCATATAAAAGGTGTCCAAAAAGCTTTCGAAGTGATGTATGAAAAGGGAGATATCTACAAAGATCTCTACCGTGGCCACTACTGCGTAAGCTGCGAAACATTCTTCACTCAGCAGCAGCTGGTGGACGACGAATTCTGCCCCGAGTGCGGTCGTTCCACATCTATCGTAGAGGAGGAGAGCTACTTTTTCCGCCTCTCCAAATATGAAAATAGGCTCCTTGAGTGGTATGAAAGCAGGCCCGACAGAATCCTTCCAAAGTCGAAAAAGAACGAAGTCGTGAACTTCGTGAAAAATGGACTTGACGATCTCTCCATAACAAGAACGAGTTTTGACTGGGGTATCAAACTCCCCTCTTGCTTAAACGACCCCAAACATGTGATGTATGTGTGGCTTGACGCTCTGATGAACTACGTAACGGCACTCGGTTACGGAACCGACGAAAAGCTGATGCACTACTGGCCTGCAAAAGTACACCTGATAGGTAAAGATATCTTACGCTTTCACGCCATCTATTGGCCTGCATTTTTGATGAGTCTCGGGTTAGAACTACCTCACCATGTCGCTGCCCACGGATGGTGGACCAGAAACGGCGAAAAGATGAGTAAATCGAAAGGAAATGTAGTCGACCCGAAAGAGATAGCCGACGCTTACGGCTTGGAAAACTTCAGATATTTCATGTTAAGAGAGGTACCCTTCGGCCAAGACGGCGACTTCAGCCAACGCGCTCTGATAGATAGAATAAACTCCGATCTTGGAAACGACCTCGGCAATCTGCTCAACAGAATCATAGGTATGAGCGGAAAGTATTTCGATTTCAAGGTAGATAGCGAAGGGGTAAAAAAGTGGCATGAGAAAGAGCTCAAAGATGCTGAAGAGATATTTTCGACCCTAGAGCCCTACCTTTATGAAATACAGACCAACAGGTACTTAGAAGAGCTCTGGAAGACTCTTCGTATAGCGAACAAAGCGATAGATACGGCTATGCCGTGGGTCAAGATGAAGGAGAAAAAAGAGGATGAGGCTATGGCGACCATTGCTCTCGTGGCAAATATATTGGCCAAGGTTTCGGTTCTTTTGCACCCTTTCATGCCAAAAACCACCCAAACCATAGCGAAATCTCTGGGCTTTACGGTGAACAACGAAAGCTACAACAGACTCATCAAAAGTGGAGAGCTTCTAAAAACCTTCACTATAGAAAAAGTGCCGCCTCTCTTTCCGCGCATAGAGGAGCCTCTGGTAGAAACTCCGGCAGAAAAAGCGGAAACTGCCGCCAAAGAGGATAAAAAAGAGGTAAAAAGCAAAAAGAGTGAGTCAAACGAGGAGTCAAAAGCCGGTCTTATTACGATCGATGAGTTTTTCAAAGTCTCCTTGAAAGTGGGAACGGTCGTAGAGGCCGAAGAGGTCCCAAAAAGCAAAAAACTTCTCAAACTGCAAGTCGATCTTGGAGAGGAGAGACCGAGACAGATCGTTGCCGGGATAAAGGAGTGGTACTCTCCAAGCGATCTGGTAGGCACTCAGGTGTGCGTCGTAGCGAACCTGAAGCCTGCAAAGCTAATGGGAATGGTTTCGGAAGGTATGGTACTTGCCGCAAAAGATGAGGACGGCCTCTCGCTTATCAGGCCCGAAAGACCCAAAAAGGCCGGAACTGCCATCGGCTAAGCTGAATAATGCGCCTTGAAAACGTACTGGCCGTCACAGGCGGCCGGCTCCTTAACACTCCCTCTATCTCCAGGTTTGACGATGTAGCTCTCTATCCACATAGAGCCAAAAGGGGCTCGCTTTTCGTTGCCCGATCTGTCGAAGAGATAGATGAGGCTTTGAAAAACGGCGCTTACGGTATCGTCACCGACAAAAAGGTCGTACCGACCGATGAAGAGGTAGCCTGGATAGCCGTCGACAGCCTGCACTCGACTCTGCCCAAACTCCTTCGCCTTTGGCTCGTTATATACCATAGAGATTTCTACGCTTTAAAGAGACCTGTTTTCGAGTTTTGTAAAAGCGTTTCATCTGACCCTAACGCAATATTTCTAAGTGATGATAGCCTTGAAGCGTGTGAAGAGATCTTCACTTCGAAAGAGGATAGCGCCATTTTTTCCGCAGAACCTCTCTTTTTGGAACGCATCGGTGCAAAAGTCGTTGATGTAGAGCCTTCAAAAATAGAGAACAGAGTTGTAAAAGGCTCTCTCTTTCTCACATCTGCCGTAATAGATGGACTCTTTTACGAAGATCTGCATCTTCCTGCCTCTTTGTACCCTCTTTTGCTTGAGGCTCTCGGCACTCTTGAAAAGCTCGACCTTGCATACTCTTTGGCAAAGCTCGACTTCATACCATCCTTCAAACCTGTTTTTGTGGATACCCGTTTGCAGGAGGTCCCCTTTGGGGAGAGCGACAGAGTCCTACTTTTCATAAGCGGAAACCTCCCTCCAAAGTGTTATGAAGATTTGGAAAAAATCAAATGGACGGAGGCTAAAATTTTCATACCAACACAGATTAAGTTGGTGTATGATATAAAATTGCCTACAATAAAATATGAGAGTGAGACGGAGCTTTTGGAGATTCTTGAAAAAGAGGCGAAAAGACCCGGTTATCTCATATTTTTCGAAAAAAAGAGCGACTCTCTTTTCAACACTCTATATAGATTCAGAGATGAAGAGAGTTCACAATCTAACAAAGGATTATTTTAAATGAGCGGTACCTCCGAACCTTCGTCGGACTTACAGGACTTTTTCGGTAACTACTGGGATATCTTCGCCGGAACTATCTTCGCTGTTTTGGCTTACTCTTTGCATCTTAACGGTTTCGCTTATCTGGCCGTTCTTTTTGCGGGCCTTTGTATAGCATCTTTCTCATTCACCGTTTCGGAAATAGCCGAAATACTTGCCGAAAGGCTTCAAGAGCCATACTCCAGTTTCGTTTTGACTTTCAGCGCAGTTGCCGTCGAGATCGTGCTGCTTTTCATGATACTTCTTGAAGGGAGCCACGGCGAGCACGCATTGGAGACGGTA
>JALSPH010000017.1 GCA_026986055.1 Campylobacterales bacterium | reverse complement strand
GCAGTACCAGGATATACACAGACAGAAGATCGAGCGGGTTATCAACATAATGAGAGCATTGAGTCGATATATGAGCGCACTTTTTGAAGGAAGTATCGAGGATGAGAAGCGCGTCAAATCGGCCCGCCACATTGAGGGCGACACCGGCACCGAAGAGGTGATAAGCAACGACGATATAGAGGCGCTCATTGCGCAGTTTGGAAAATAGCTCCATGGTCGAACTCCTCTCTCCTGCAGGGAACCTTGAAAAGCTCAAGATCGCTTTTGCTTACGGAGCGGATGCGGTTTATGGAGGGGTGAGCCACTTCAGCCTCCGCATAAGAAGCGGTAAAGAGTTTACATACGAAAGTTTCGAAGAGGGGATAGAGTATGCTCACTCTCTCGGGAAAAAGGTTTATGTGACGATAAACGGTTTTCCTTTCAACTCTCAACTGGAGCTCTATAGAAACCATATGGAGAAGATGGCGCAGATGGGGCCCGACGCCTTTATCATCGCCACTCCCGGACTTGTAAAGATGGCAAAAGAGGTGGCTCCCGACATTCCTATACACCTCTCCACGCAAGCCAATGTCATGAATGTTATGGATGCGAAGTTCTACTTCGATCTTGGAGTGAAACGTATAATAGCGGCCAGAGAGATAAGCCTGAGAGATATAGCGGCTATAAAAAAAGAGATACCGGAGTTGGAGCTTGAAGTATTCGTTCACGGATCCATGTGTTTTGCCTACAGCGGCCGCTGCCTCATAAGCACTCTTCAAAGCGGAAGAGTCCCTAACAGGGGGAGCTGTGCGAACGACTGTAGGTTTCCTTACGTACTTTATGCCGAAAACCCGGAAACAGGAGTCACATTTAGACTCGAAGAGGAGGAGGGGCTAGGTACCTACATAATGAATGCGAAAGATATGAACCTCGCGTCGCATATAGATGAGATCCTCTCGACCAATGCTATAGACTCTCTTAAAATCGAGGGGCGAACCAAAAGCCCCTACTACGTAGCCGTTACCGCGCACGCATACAGAATGGCTATAGACGACTACTACGCCGGCAAATTCGAGCCCGGAAAGTATCAAAGAGAGCTTCATACGACAAAACATCGAGGCTTTACGGATGCATATCTTATCCACCGCCCTTTCGAGAGAGAAGATACCCAGAGTCTTGATAGTTCCATAAGCGAAGGGAGCTACCAGGTTCAAGCACTCGTAGATGAGCATGGGCTCGCATTTTACGTAAAAGACAGGGTGAGTGAAGGGGACGAGATGGAGATTTTGTCTCCCGCTCCCATCGAGGGGGCGGCAGATAACGAAAGAGGAGAGATCTTTCAAAGAGATGGCAAGTGGTTTCTGAAAATGAGGCGTCTTGAGACTCCGAAGGGAAAAAGGTATGAAACGATCCACAGCGGGAACGAAAACCCGATTCTGCTGCCGGCTCCTTTGCCTCCGTTTACATTTTTGAGAAAGCCCCTGGATGGATGACAAGTTCACTACAAAAAGAGTACTGAAAGCCTGGTGGGCCATGCAGTGGCGTGCCGTTGTGGCCACCTTCGTAGGAGCTATGGTCCTGATTATGATCTTTGCCTTTTTCGCCGCTTTGCTTGGTGTCAAGAAGGAGTTTATAACTATCGGAGGAAACATTATATATACTTTCGTCGCGATATTCGCCTCCATATACTTTTTCGGATTTGCATTGAAAAAAGATTACGGCACTTTTCGTTTCGAGATTATAGAGAGCGACGAGAGTGATGAATGTGTCGGGAAAAATGGGGAGTCGAGCTCTGAAAATAGGGCGGGTTCGACTCCCCATTTTGAAAATAGTGAGAAGGAGAGAGAATGAGGTTCGTTTCGATAATAATAGGAAGCAAGAGCGACTACGAGGTGATGAAAGAGTGCGGTAAAACACTTGAGAAGTTCGGTGTGCCGTACGAGCTGATAATCTCTTCGGCGCATAGAAGTCCGGAGAGAACGAAAAACTACATCAAAGATGCCGAAAATAGAGGAGCGGTGGTCTTCATTGCGGCTGCCGGTATGGCTGCGCATTTGGCCGGAGCGGTGGCTGCCACTACGATAAAGCCGGTTATAGGCGTTCCTATGAGCTCTTCGGATCTAAGAGGAGAGGATGCGCTTTTGAGTACCGTCATGATGCCTGCCGGTATGCCCGTGGCTACGCTTGCTATAGGAAAAGCGGGAGCTATAAACAGTGCATATCTCGCTATGCAGATTCTTGCGATAGATGATGACGAGTTGAACGTCAAGCTGATGGAAGACAGACTCGCGAAAGCCAAGAAGGTCGAGACCGATTCGGCAGAGATAGAGGTTAGAATATCGGAGTAACCTCCGACATCAAAAGCGGGGCCGAAGTTTGGCTTGCGCCCAAGAGGAGATGAGATGAAAACCTGGCTCACTATTCGTGCATACGCAAAACTGATAGATCGTGACTTCGATTATGTCTTGGAGCTTATAGACAGCGGTGCCGTAGTCTCGAAAGAGGAGAATGGAGAGATCTACATAGAGGCGGATTCCCAAGAGAGGCTTCCGGGTGCACCGGCTAAAGGGTCGGAGGTGCTGAAAGTAGATCTCGAAACCGGCGACGGGATTCAGTTCGTAGAGAAGACTATCGGTACGATATTGACGATGCACGAAAAGGTGATGGACGCCAAGGATGAAACCCTCGAGACTCTAAAGAGTGAAAACGCTTTTTTGAAAGATGCACTCCTTTCGATGCAGGAGCTCTACGATGAAGATCGAAAAACGATAGAGACTCTTACCGCCGAGTTAAACGCCACCAGAGAAGAGCTTGAGTTCATGAAAAGGAAATATAAACTTATGTGGGGCAAAGTCGTAGAGAAGCATGGCGGAGGGGAGAGTTGAGGCTCGAGCCCGAGTGTGTTACCTGTATCTTTTCGCAAGCGCTTCGGGTTTGCCGGACACTCGGCGTAGATAAAGAGAGAACAAAAAGGGTGCTCGACGAAGTGGCTCTTATGGTTCCTGGTTTCTCTTTTTCCGAGACTCCGCCCCAGGTCGCTTCACGGGTATATCCGAAAATTTCCGAAGTTTTAGGTATCGAAGATCTATACGGCGAGTATAAAAAAGAGGCTACCTTACATGCGGCCAGGCTCCTTTCTGCGGTAAAAAAGAGAGTTCTTGAGAGCGAAGATAGGCTCCATGCCGCTTTGAAGGCTTCTGTTGCGGGAAATGTCATAGACCTTGCCGCAACCCATACATTCGACCTCGAAGAGGAGGTAGCCAAGGTGTTTGAGACACCTTTTGCGATAGATGATACCAAGAGGCTAAAAATCGATCTTGACGGGGCATCGTCACTGCTTGTCATAGGAGACAATGCAGGTGAGCATCTTTTCGACAAACTAATGATGGAGCAGATTCACTCAATCTATCCAAAAGTTGAAATTTTCTATGCGGTCAGAGGAAAGCCCATAATAAACGATATAACGAAAAAAGAGGCGCAAGAGGCGCAGATCGGAGAAGTTGCCGCCATCGTCGACAGCGGTGTGGATACTCCGGGATTCGACCTTACGCGTATAAGCGATGAGGCTCGAAAAATTTATGAAAGTGTCGATTTAGTCATCTCAAAAGGTATGGGAAATTACGAATCGCTGAACGATGTTTCAAAAAAAGATATCTATTTTCTAATGAAAGTGAAGTGCAGTGTCGTTGCATCCTCTTTGGGAAGAGAGATTGGTGATATAATATGCCACAAAGGAGCTGGTGATGTTTGAGCGTTTGATGGATGAGAAGATTTTACCTTTTCTCTTCAAAGAGTCGAAACACCCGATGCGTTTCAACGAGCTTATGCAGGCCAACAAGATGCTTGTAGATCATATACCGCTTGAGGGAAGGATTCCGGGTGTCAAACTGAGTCTTTTTCGACTCTATCTCTTTATGATAGTGGTCTGGAACCTCATTTTTCTTCCTCCGGCACTGATTTTTCATAAGATTATCGCCAAGATAGATTGCCATATCATGATAGTCGCCGCCGTCTTTTTCACGCTCCTCTTTTTTGGAGTTCTCTCCATTTTCAGGTCGTGGGCGATAGAGAGAATGGCTCTCAACCAGATAAAGAAGGCGTGGCAACTGCACCTTCCCTACTACGATTTCGATGCTTACCATACGAAGGTGGCCAAGTTCTATACGGACGCTATAGAGAAAGGGGTCACCGGCGCCAATGTGGAGATGTATATCATGAACGCCCTCTCTCTCGAAAAGTGATATAATTTCGAAAAAATTTTTATATATTACCGCACCGGCTAATAACCTTCATCTTTGAGAGAACGAGAAGAGGTGAGATGTGAGTAGAGAAATCTGTAGGACTCCTTGTAAGGAATTCAAAGATTTATCTGCTCGCAGGTCGCCTCTTATCGTTCTCCCCGAAGGGTGCAGCGCTTTCGCCCATATGACTGCGTTGGATTTTCTTGAATTAGCTACGGCTAGTCCTGCGAAAATCCGCCTTGCCTATGAACGAAATCACGGCATCAAAGATAAAGGTTATTAGCCGGTGCGGTAATACGAGGAGGTAAAAATGGCTGAAACCAAACCGAAACGACAGAAGCAGGTCGTTTTATTTACCTCGCCGGGATGCGTCTGGTGTACGCGTGCGAAGAACTTTTTCAAGAAAAACGGCATAAAATTCAAGACTATCGATATCAGTACCAACAAACAGGCTGCAAAAGATTGCGAAAGGCACGGGTGCAGAGGAGTTCCCGTCGTTTTGATCGGCAGCCGTTGGATATGCGGATTTGACGAACCTAAAATAAAAAAGGAATTGGACCTTAAATGATCACATTCAGCGACCTACTTCTCAAACTCCAAACATTCTGGGCTAACGAGGGGTGCAACATAGTGCAACCCTACGATATTCCGTCGGGTGCCGGTACTTTCCACCCGGCGACTCTTCTTAGGAGTCTCGACTCCACCCCGTGGGCGGCTGCATATGTAGCACCGAGCAGAAGGCCGACCGACGGCAGGTACGGCGAGAACCCGAACAGGCTCGGAGCCTACTACCAGTTTCAGGTACTCATAAAGCCGAGCCCGGACGATATACAGGATCTTTATCTAAAAAGTCTCGAATATCTCGGGCTCGATCTGAAAAAGCACGACATACGCTTTGTGG
>JALSPH010000016.1 GCA_026986055.1 Campylobacterales bacterium | reverse complement strand
TATAGCGAGGGGGTTCTACCCGGTCCCATACCGAACCCGGAAGTCAAGCCCCTCAGCGCTGATAATACTGCACCCCTCGGGTGTGGGAACGTAGGTCGGTGCCGGGCTGGAGGTTTCTTCAAATCTAACCTTCTTCAAATTAATATATCTTCAAAACAAAATTCTATTAACATTACAAACCCACCCCTTTTTTAGCAAAATAGAGATACAATTTTATGAGAATACTCTAAAGTAGTGTATGGTTCAGTAGATGCGGAGATAAAATGGCAAATTTAGTAGAGAAAATCAGAAACGAGATAAAAAAGGTTGTAGTCGGTCAAGATAAGATGATCGATGGTCTTCTTATAGGACTTGCATGCGAGGGGCATATTTTGCTTGAGGGAGTTCCAGGTCTTGCAAAAACCACTACCGTAAACGCACTCTCCAAAGCCCTTGGTTTGAAGTTTAAAAGGGTACAGTTTACTCCGGACCTTCTTCCAAGCGATATTATCGGTGCAGAGATTTACGACCCTAAAAACAACTCTTTCAAGATCAAGCGGGGACCTGTTTTTACAAACCTTCTCCTTGCTGACGAGATAAACCGTGCTCCTGCGAAGGTGCAGTCGGCCCTTCTTGAAGTGATGCAAGAGAGGCAGGTCACTATCGGTGAAGAGAGTTTCCAGATAGAGCTTCCGTTTCTTGTCATGGCTACCCAAAATCCGGTCGAGCAGGAGGGTGCCTACAATCTCCCTGAGGCTCAACTCGATCGCTTTATGATGAAGCTTGTCGTCGGCTACAACACTCCTGAAGAGGAGCTCGAGATCGCTAGGAGGGTGGCAAACGATGCACTCGGCAAGATCGACGAAGTAGCCTCCACGGAAGAGCTTTTTCAGATGAAAGAAGAGGTCAGAAAAATTCATATAGACGAAGAAGTCGAAAAATATATAATAGATCTTGTTTTTGCCACCAGAAAACCCCAACAGTACGGCATAGAGTCGATAAAGAAGTGGATAATGTATGGTGCCAGCCCAAGAGCCTCCATAGATCTATATAAAGCGAGTCGTGCCCAAGCATATCTTAGAGGAAAAGATTTTGTATCTCCAGTAGATATAGCATATGTCGCCAAAAGTGTTCTCAGACACCGTATCATACTCAGTTACGAAGCGGAGGCGGAGGAGATAACCAGCGATATGGTAATCGACAGAGTGCTCGAGAGCGTAGCTATACCGTAGGGCGGAAGGTGAACAGACGAATCAAAACACTTCTGATAAAGACCAAGCGCCAGGTCTTTTCGGAGATGATCGGAAACAACCCCTCCCCGTTTCATGGAGAAGGGTATGACTTTAGTGAGCTTAGAGAGTATCAGGTCGGCGACGATATACGAAAGATAGATTGGACCATAACTGCAAAGCTTCAAAAACCATATGTCAAACTTTTTCATGAAGAGAGAGAGTTGAGTGTCGTGGCTGCCTGTATGGCAGGCGGGTCGCTCTTTTTCGGTACAAGCAGGATAAAGCAGGATGTAGTTGCCGAAATTGCGGCAATCGTCGGCTATTCTGCCGTAAAGAACGGTGATCTTTTCACGGGTGCTATCGTAAGCAGCAGTGTTGAGAGGGTAGAGAAGCCTACCAAAAGGATTTTTGGAGTCAACAGATTCGTAGAGAGTGTCGGTACGATGAAGATGCTTGGCAGACATGCCGACTATATAGAAGGTGCAAGAACTCTGTTTGAGCGGATAAAAAGAAAGAGTGTGCTTTTTTTGATAGGAGATTTTCTCGAGCCGCCCGATCTTGCTCTTTTGAGCCGTAGGCACGAAGTTATAGCGGTAATTGTCAGAGATCGTTTCGAAGAGCATCCCGTGCCGTTAGGGCAGGTTCATCTAGTCGATCCCGAGAGCGGCAAGACTCTTCAGACATATTTTTCCAAAGAGAGTGTGAAAAACTATAGGGCAAAAGTGATCGAAAACGACAAAAACCTCTACAGACACTTGAACAAACATAGAGTAAGATTTGTAAAAGTCTATACGGATGATGACCCGTTTGCAAAAATGGTGAAACTTTTCAGGAGCCATTATTGAATCCTGCAGATATTCCGATTCGCGATATAAAGCCGCTTCTTCCTATACCGGATCTCTCTATATATCAGTTTTTGGCACTAAGTGCGATCACTTTTTTGGTTGTAGTAGCCTTGGCAATATTTGGGTGGCGTCGGTGGCAAGAGAGCAGAAAAAAAGATCCAAGGATAGAGTGGCTAAGAAGGCTTGAAAAGATCGATTATGACGATGCCAAAAAGGCTGCCTACATAATGACCAGGTACGGCAGGCTTCTTGCAAAAGAGAAGAGACAGCAAGAGATTATGGCGCAACTGTTACCCAGATTGGAGCGCTTTAAATACAAAAAGAGTGTTCCTGCTTTGGATGAAGAGACGAAACGATTTATGAAACTTTTTATCGAGATGACAAAAGATGCACTTTGAGCACCCTTGGGTACTACTAGCCATTTTACTCTTTCTCTTTTGTCAAAAAAGGTGTCCGCTAAGGCTCGATATGCTCTATTTTCCACGTATCGGGCTTATTGGAAAATTTTCCCGCAAAGGGAGTGTGATTGAGGCGTTTAAGTGGATGGCCGTTACGGGAGCGGTTGTGGCTCTCGCTTCGCCTGTTGTGACAAAAGAGATGACTCCGACTCTTGAGCCGGGAAGAGATATGGTTCTTGTCATAGATGCCAGCCGCTCTATGGATGAGGAGTTCTCGATATTGACCAGAGAGAAGAAGTTCGAAGCGCTTAAAAAGATTTTGAAGGAGTTTATAGAAAAGAGAGAGAGAGACAGGCTTGCCCTTGTAGTTTTTGGAGAGTTTGCCTATGTCGCCTCTCCTGTAACGTTCGATCATGAGATGGTTGCCAAGATGGTTCCGTACCTTAAAGTGGGTATGGCCGGAGAAAGGACGGCAATATACGACGCTCTTGCCATGGCGACGAAGCTTTTGAAAAATTCCGATGCAAAAACGAAAGTTGTGGTTTTGTTGACCGATGGACGCAATACAGCCGGTAAAATTCCTCTTCAGGTAGCAAAGAAGTTGCTAAAAGAGTATGGTGTGAAACTATATACTATCGGAGTCGGCCGCCCGGGTGATTATGACCCTGAAATATTGAAAGAGTTGGCAGCTTCTAGCGGCGGCAAGTTTTTTTCGGCAAGCGATCCTAAAATGCTTAAAAAGGTATATGAAGCTATCGACAAGCTCGAACCCTCTTTACTCAAGCAGCAACCTGTTACAAAGAGAGAGTATCTTTTCAGCTATCCTCTTTTTGTAGCGGCGATGTCGCTACTGGTATACCTTTTTCTCTTAAACAGGAGTGAAACGTGAAGTTTCTCTATCCTGAATTTATCTATCTGATGCTGATTCCTGCAGCTCTGCTTTTTTATCTAATATCTACAAACAGGGACAGACTCGAGAGGGTCTTTTCTAAAGAGGTGCTTGAGAGGCTTAAAATCGAGGGGGATTCCCTTGGAAGAAACGGGCACAACACACTCTCTTTCGTTGCCTTTTTGTTTATGACTTTGGCGCTTGCTCAGCCCGTTATCGAGAAGGGTGAAAAGATCGTAAAGAGCGGTGGTGCAGACTTGGTTATAGCTCTTGATCTTTCTCGTTCGATGAAGGCGGCAGACTTCTACCCGGACAGACTCACTTTTGCAAAACAGAAACTGAAAGATATTCTTCCGAAGCTGCCTGTAGGACGTATCGGCATCATAGGTTTCACCTCCGCCTCCTTTATCGTGGCACCTTTGACGCAAGATAGAGAGACTCTTATCTTTTTGCTTGAAAGATTGGAGCCGCAAACTCTTTCTATAGAGGGGACCGATATCTCGTCGGCTCTTGAAGGGGCGCTCAGGCTTCTTTCAAAAAGTGATACAAAAAAGCTCTTGTTGGTAACCGACGGCGGTAACGAAAAAGATATGAAAAGGGTCGAAGAGATATTGAAAAAGAGCGAAATGGAGCTTTCTGTATGGATGGTTGCAAGCCATAGAGGCGCTCCGGTCAAAGTCGGCGAAGGTAAACTGCTAAAAGATGAAGATGCAAATGTCGTGGTGAGTCGTGCCAACACTGCTCTAAAAGAGCCCGCTATAAATAGCGGCGGCATATATGTGGAGGCTACTATTTCGGATGTGGATGAGCGTGAAATATTAGAGCATTTCAAAAAGAGCAGAGAAAAAGAGGTGTATGAAAGAGTAGTTCATGAGCGGATCGAGCTCTTTTACTACCCATTGGCGATTGCAGTTATGATACTCCCTTTTGCACTCTTCTCTTTCGGTGCAAGAAGAGGCATGAGTGCTCTCTTGCCCTTTGGCGCTCTTCTTTTTTTGGGTGCTCCCGATCTCAAAGCCGGTATCTTTGACTTTACGCTTATAAAAAAGGCTAACGAAGCGTATGAAGCAAAAGATTATAAAAAAAGCAGCGAGCTGTTTGAGAAGCTTAGTCGAAACTCTCCAGGAAACGAAGTTTGGTTCGATCTGGCTGCAAGCTACTATAAAAGAGGCCAATACGCTAAAGCTTTGAGTGCTTACGGGAAAATAGTCACGGGAAATAAGGAGTTGGAGATGGCCAAGCTTTACGGAATGGCCAACTGTTACGTCAAGATGGGAGATCTTCAAAAGGGAGTGGAGCTATATAGGAGGGTGCTTGAGATGGGTGAAGATGAAGATGCCAAGGCAAACCTGGAACTTGTTCTGAAGTTGATGAAAGAGAAGCGTCGAAAGAGGGGAGAGGGCGGCAAAGGAGAGGATGAAGAGAGTAAAGAGAGAAAGGGCGGGGAGAGTTCGAGTGCCTCGAGTGAAAAAGGGGTGAAGCCAGGAATGCAAAAAGGCAGTGCCAAACCGAGAGAACTGAGCCTTTCGGAGGAGAGGAAGTGGATGCACCTTATAGAAAAACAGCCTATAAAATCGAAACTCTATCCGTTGACGCCGCCACAGGAGGATCGAAATGTCAAACCGTGGTAGGTTTTTTATCGCTCTTTTGACTATTCTGCCGCTTTTTGGCTCGGTAAAAGCGACGGTTGACGAGAATCCCGTGATATCGGGGGAGAGAGTCGAGCTAAAGGTAGAAGCTATCGGAGAGAGAGTCATCTTTCCGGAGCTTTCCAATATAGGGGAAGT
>JALSPH010000015.1 GCA_026986055.1 Campylobacterales bacterium | reverse complement strand
CGACGACTACCTGAGAGAGGATTTCAAAAAGGGTGTAGATCTGATGCAAAAGCGCCTCGGGTCAAAGCCCCTCTTCTTCGCATACCCTTACGGAGAGTACGACGATAGGGTGAAAAAGATCTCGAAAGAGTTCGGTTTTGATGCGATATGCAACCAGAATGTCGGAGCCGTATCGAAAGAGTCGGATAGATTCGACCTCGATCGCATAGCCCTTACCGGCGACCCAAACCTAGAAGAGAAACTGAAGAGCAGATTTCTGTCGGCAACCTGGATGGAGCCTGAAAAGTGGCCCGATAACGGAGTAGTCAAAAAAGTGCGCATCGAAACGAAAAGTTCGGCCAAAAAGGGGTGGCTCTACCTGACGGGCTACGGCTGGCGAAGAGTCTCTTTAAAAGATGGGGTCGTGGAGGAGATTTTGAATCTTCCTCTGAAAAATCGAAGGAGCCGTCTCATTTTAAAGCTTGAAAAAGATAGAATATCGACAAAGATTCTTGTAAAACCATAAGGAGAGAGCAGGATGGAAGAGTTGAACGAAGTTTACGACTACGCAAGAGAGCATATGGAGAAGAGCCTTGAAGTGCTCAAGAAAGATTTCTCCACCATACGGACGGGTAGGGTTTCGACCCACATAGTCGACAATATAAAGGTCGACTACTACGGTACGCCCACACCTTTGAACCAGGTTGGAAGCGTCATAGCTACCGATGCTCAGACCATTACGATAAGCCCATGGGAGAAGAGTCTGCTTCCGGAGATAGAGCATGCCATACAGCAGGCGAACATAGGAGTGAACCCCAACAACGACGGCGAGACGATAAAACTCTTCTTCCCGCCCATGACGGTGGAGCAGCGCCAGGAGAGCGCCAAGCAAGCCAAAGCGATGGGCGAAAAGGCGAAAGTCGCCATAAGAAACATTCGTCGAGACGCCAACGACAAGATCAAAAAGCTTGCCAAAGAGAAGATCATCACGGAAGATGAAGAGAAAAGAGGCCACGACCAGATTCAAAAGATCACCGACGAATTCGTAGCGAAAGTGGATGAGCTCGTCAAAGCGAAAGAGCAAGAAGTTCTGAAGGTCTAAGAGTGGATATAAAAAAGATATATATGGACGCCGATGCGCTTCTGCACGGCCACTTCAAGCTAAGCAGCGGCAACCACTCCGAATACTATCTGCAGTCGGCAAAGGTTCTCGAAGATCCGAAAACCGCCGCCCTTCTTGCGGATGAACTAGCAAAACAGATAAGAGAGTACGGAGTTTCGGTAGATACCGTATGCTCTCCCGCCATAGGGGGGCTGATAGCCGGATTTGCCCTCGCTTCGGCGCTCGATTGCCGCTACATATTCACGGAGCGCGTAGATGGGAAGATGACGCTTAGGCGCGGCTTTGAAGTGAAGCCGGGCGAAAAGGTCCTGATATGCGAAGATATCATCACCACGGGAGGTTCCGCACTCGAAGCTGCCGCAGAGATAGAGAGGCTAGGGGGTGAGGTAGTCGGCTTTGCCGCACTTGCAAACCGAGGCTTCTGCAAACGGGTAGGCGGCAGCGGCGAACCGAAACCAAACTGCAAGCTCCCTTCCGAAAAACCGCTTTTCGCTCTTGCCGATTTCGAATTTGAAATGTACTCGCCCGACGAGTGCCCTCTGTGCAAAGAGGGAAGCGAAGCGGTCAAGCCTGGCAGTCGCGGCAATTAGGAGAGGGGTCCTTTGAGCCGCTGGAGAAAGGTCAAGCAGGGAAAAGTCGAAGAGCCGAAAAAGGTTTCCGACGATACGCCAAAAGGTGTCGAACTCTCTTGTGCACCGGTAACTCTTCGCCTAAAAGCTTTTTTGACCGACACTTTCATGATCACAATGCCGATTCTCTATATCATCATCTACCTCATTATGGGAAGCAGAGAGGGGTTCAGGGAGCACCTGGCTACAGGCTGGCTCTACATACTGGCCATACATATGTCCATCGTGGTTCTTCTGTGGAGGCTCAAAGCGCAGACTCCGGGCATGAAAGCTTATGACCTCTACATCGTCGACCCTCAAAATCCCGACAAAAAGCCGGGATGGATAAAGTGCATCATCCGCTATGTGATGATGCAGACGGCGATACTCTCGTTTTTCGGCCTCTTCGTTCCATTTCTTTTAAAAAGCAAAGAAGCTCTGCACGATCTAGTCTCGGGAACCTGCATAGTCCATAAAAGTTGAGAGAGGTTTCAAAAACGGTGTTTTTGCGAATCTCCGCATTCTACCTCTTCTACTTCGCCATAGTCGGAGTCTATGTCATATTTTTTCCAAAAGCTTTGGAGATGGCGGGCTACTCCAGCGCTCAAATAGGCATTCTGCTCTCCGCAGCTCCTCTCATGCGCTTTCTGGTCCCATTCTTTTTCCTGAAACATGTGAAGCTGGATGAAAAGAGTTTCACTCTTTCGCTCATCTCTTTAGTAGCCGCCTCACTCCTTTTTTACCCCTCCATAGAGAGCTTCTGGTCCCTTTTCCTGGTAAACATACTGTTTGGGGTATCGATAAGCGTTTCGCTCCCTTTTGTCGAGGCAAGAGCCTTGGAGGCGCTCTCCAGAACCATATATGGACGATCCAGGCTATTTGGCTCCATCGGTTTCATGCTTATTGCCCTTTGGCTCGGAAAGATCCTCCAGAGCCCTACGGATGCCTTAGATTACCTGGCGGCTACGACTATATTGACGGCACTGAGCGGTATAGCGGTAGTGCGGCTCAAAAGAGAGGAAAAGAGAGAGAGTGAAGAGGAGAAGGGGAAGAGAAGGGAGTTTTCGCTTCTCGGCCACTGGCCCTTGTGGCTCAGCTTCTTTTTGATGCAAGTAAGTTTCGGGGGCTTCTACAACTTTTTCACGATATACGAAACGAGCCACGGCATAAGCTTGGAGATGACGAGCTGGCTATGGAGTTTCGGGGTAGTATGCGAAATAGCGATGCTCTACTTCCAGGGGCCGCTTCTGCATAAAAATCTGATCGTTATCTTGAGAATCACGATAGCGGCAACGGCTCTTAGGTGGATAATGCTCTGGCTCTTTCCCGACTCCCTCCCTTTGACCTTCCTCTCCCAGAGTCTCCACGCTTTGAGTTTCGCTCTCTACCATACCGCCGCCATAACCCTTCTTTACACACTATACAGAGAGAAGGCACTTGCCCAGCAGTTCTTTCTGGGCGTCTCCTACGGACTTGGAGGGTTTGTCGGCGCGGTTCTTGCCGGACAGGTTTACGGAGAGAACCTCTTTTTGGTAGAATCTATCATAGCTTTCGCGGCATTTTTGATCCTGTTAATGGAGCGTTCATCAAAATATACGCTTCAAAAGGTATAATATTTTTTCATTATGACGATATTATCGAACAAGAGAATGCAATAAAAACAAAAAAGGATACAGATGAAACTAAAGTCTATCTCACTTGCGGCTTCGGCACTGCTTTGCTTCTCGGCTGTTACGGCTAATGCCGATACGATAGGTGGTGAAATAGCTGCAGGAGGCTGGAACCACGACCCGAGCGGCTGGGTTCAGTACCCGACAGGATCGGACAAGATCGATCTTGACGACGATTTGAACCTCGACACAAGAACGGAGCTCTACCTTAGAGCGAAGATCGAACACCCGGTCCCAGTTCTGCCAAATATCAGGCTCGCATTCACCCAAAACCAAAGCAGCGGTGACGGAACGTTATCTAAAACGTTCAACTTCGGAGGGCTTAACTTCGGCCTTAGCGAAAAAGTGCATACTGAAACTAAACTCGATAGCTACGATGCGACATTCTATTATGAGATTGTAGATGTCGGTATGGACTTCGATCTCGGATTGACGGCACGCTATATAGACGGCTACGTAGATATAACCAGCCTAACCACAAACAGAAACGAAAAGACGGAGTTTACCGGACTCTTTCCTATGGTATACGCAAATGCAAGAGTTCCTCTTCCCTTTACGGGCCTCTCCATAGGCGCCGAAGGAAGCTACATAACTTACGACGGCAGCACTCTTTACGACCTGCAGGCTGACGTAAGATATGAGTTTGCGATGGGGCTCGGCATAGAAGCGGGTTACCGCGCCCAGAAGATCAAGCTCGACGATGTCGAAAACACATCCACGGATGTCGACATCAAAGGCTTCTTCGTAGGGGCGGTCTTCGACTTTTAACGATACTCCACTATCTCTTTAAGAGGCAGTCTGATCTTTTCGGGTGCCTCTTTTACCCTGTAACCGAAAGGCAGTATCAAAGCGACCTCTTCATGAGCAGGATCGATATTTAAAAGGGCCTCTACCTTCTCCTTCTCGAACCCCTCTATCGCACAGCTATCTATTCCCATCATCGCCGCACCGGTCATCATGTTGGCTGCAGCGATGTAACATTGGCGCGCAGCCCAGCAAAAGAGCCCTTCGCCTGCAAGCTCTTGGGTAACAAATTCGTCATATATTTTAAAATATGCCTCTATCTTCTCTTTAGGAAGGTCTCTTCTTGAGAGCATCATCCTCGAGTAGTCGCTTCCGGGTGCAAGCGGCGCTATGATACTCTTTATGATAACCAGGTCGCTACAGGTCGTTATCTGCGGCTGATTCCAGCAGAGGGGTTTAAGCTCCTCTTTGAGCTCTTGGTCCCGTATGACCAGAAAGCGCCACGGCTCCATACCGAAAGAGGAGGGGCTGAGCCTGCCGAACTCCAGTATCGCTTCCATCTCGCTCTCTCTTATTTTCCTCTTTTCATCGAAAAGCTTGCATGCGTGTCTGTAGTGCATCGCCCTGATAAATGCATTCTTCATCTCTCACTCCTTGCTCCATATTCTGCGGTTGAGATTCAACTCCTCTACGATACCGAGAATTAGATTAATATTTTCTATATAACTCTTGAACGTATCCATACTGAGCAGAGATTTGAAAATGGTAGGCTCAAACCAGTTTCCTCCGTTGGAGATGGCTATATAGAGCTTGTTGAACCTGAAAGAGAGGTATATGGGCGCATCCGCTCTTTTCCTGAGTTCCACGAACCTCTCCATGATGTTGGGAGTCAAGAGGTAGTGAGCCTCCACGGGATCCTCCGCGACGACTTTGAACTCCTTCTCGAACTTTGGCGAATCCATGCGCACCAGTTTTTGGCTCAAAACCCCCTGGAGCCAACCGCCTGCAATGCCCAGATACTTTTCAGCCACATCGGGATAGAC
>JALSPH010000014.1 GCA_026986055.1 Campylobacterales bacterium | reverse complement strand
TATATTCATAGTATCCGGTCTAATGTCTACAAAGACTATTTTTGCGCCTCGAAGCACGAAAGCGTTGGCGGTAGAGACGAAGGTGTAGCTTGGCATTATGACTTCATCGCCGGGTTTTATCTCTATAAGCAGTGCCGCCATCTCCAGAGCGTGAGTACATGAGGGTGTAAGCAGCGCTTTTTTGCAGCCAAGCCTCTTTTCAAACCACTCTTGGCATTTATGGGTAAATGGCCCGTCGCCGCAAAGCTTTTCGTTTCGTATGGCCTCTATGACATATTTTTCTTCGTTACCTGTAACGGGTGGTTTGTTGAAGGGGATCATTGGTAAACCTCTACTGATATATCTTTCTTTATCTCATCAAGAACCGCTATGGGATCTTCTGCAAGACCGCATTTAATGACTATGTGCCCAATTCTATCCGCGCCTGTTTCAAACTTTTTAACATACTCATCTATTTTATAGTCACAAGCAAAACTCACCACTCTTCGATCATCTGTTTCAAGAGAACACCTCTTGAGGTAGCCGTTAGACTCACTGACCATAACTTCTACCGCACAATTGCTTGAGATTTCATTTGCAAAGGGTTTGGCTTCACCAAGCGCTAAATTTAAAATAAAATCGTAGTAGTTGACGTCATATGCAGTAGATACAAGATCGGCTAAGTTGGTGCCTCCTGCTCTTGCTCCCGCTTCTACGACGTACACTTCTTCGTCATGAAGTACCAGGTCCACATTCAAAGCCGAGTTGTCTATCTCCAAAGCGTCTATTAGCTTTAACAATTCTGCTTCGATTTTGGAAACAGTACTTCTGGAAATAGCGGCTGGAACGAAATGGCCTATGGGGATGTCTATCTTGCCTTGATATAGAATATTTCCATTTGGCAAAAAAAAGACCAGCCTTTTGTCTATGACGGCCGCTTCTACCGATAATTTCCTCCCCTCTATATACTCTTCGACGATTACATACTCTTTTTTCGAATTGGTAAATGCATGATGGTAAGCTTTTTCCAGATCCTCTTTTTTCGATACTTTTGTTATGCCGCGGCTTCCGGAGTTGTCTACCGGTTTTATAGCGAGAGGTTTATTTAGTAAATCGTATGCTTTGTAGGCCTCTTGAAGGGAGAAAACGGTTTTGAATGGTGCCGTTTTTATATTGTTTTTTAAAAAAGTCTCTTTCATAAGTTTTTTGTCGGTAGATAGTGTTGCAGACTTTTGTAAAATTCCGCTTAGGCCCATTCGTTCGTTCACTACACCCAGCGTTCTTACAGCTACATCCGTTCCAAGTGTAGTTATGGCGTCTATTTGCTCCTCTTTGGCAATCTTGTAAATCCCTTCAATGTCAGTGGTATCGATATAATAAACTTTGTCGGCATACAAAAAACCAGGATATTGCCCATCTTTACTGGCTACAATTACGTAGTACCCTCTCTTCTTGGCTCTTTTGATAAGCGGCAGTTGATATACACCTGCACCGAGAATCAGTATTTTTTTCATGATGTTTTTTTCTCTTTCAATAAAGAAAATTTTAGATTTTTACCAAAAGTATACAATAGCATTTATAGGTCTTCGAACTTAATTTTTATTTCACTTGTTAACTTTTCATTTAGTTTTTCAAATTCGGATTTATTATCGTATTTAACAAAAACTATCCCTGCTTTATAAGTCATAAAGTCTTTAATGATGTTATTCTTTTTATAGAAAAGTAATTCATCAATTATCATATTTTTAAAAAGTCCATATTCAATACCAGTAACAACGCCGTCTCTGTCAGACATTATACAGTGTCTCGTAATGTAATTTAAATTAAAATTATTTACATTCGTTTTTCTACTTTCGCCAATAACAGACTTAACAATTTCTGCTGCAGCATTAAAACCAGTAGCGTATTCAATCAGTTTCAAATAAAGGTCACCGGGTGTTCGTCTACATATTTCAATAATGTAAGGTTCATTGTTGTTCAGAATAAACTGAACGTGTAGTAATCCATCTGATAAATTAAGAGCATTGGCCAATTTTTCCAGCTGTGTATCCAATTTATTTTTAATATTTGTGGAAAAGTTTAATGATGTAGATGCACCAGAAACAAGATAGTCATTTTTAAAGTAGTGTTCGTCGTCCATAAATGAAAAAATCACTTTTTTATTAGCGATAAAAGTAGAATAACCGTGGTTACTACCCGTAATAAACTCTTCTAAAACAACAGAGTCATTTTTTGACTTCTTTAGTGCAGTACTAATAGCATTTTTTAACTTTTCTCTTTCATGTATCCTGCTAATACCTTTTCCGCCACTCAGATCAGTTGGTTTTACTAATATTGGAAATTTTAAAGAACCAATGTCAAGAGGGTCTCCTTTCTTGTAACTAATATGTTTTGGTGTCTTCAAGCCAAGATTGCTAACTAAATTCTTGAATTTGTTTTTGTGATGAATAATTTTTGTAACTTCATAACTATCATGGCCAGGTAGATTGAGTTTTTCAGCTACAAATGCACTACTTATTGCTGAAAAGTCATTACTTGAGGGACAAATATAATCAATTTTTAGATTTTTTGATAACTCTAAAATCTCATTTTTGTTAGAGTAATCGGCCTTATAAAATGCATCTGAGTATTTGTGTCCAAGATCATTAGGATTGTTCCCTGTTGTTGCAACCCATAGCCCTAATTCTTTCGCTGCTTTAATAACTGGTATGTCTGCATGACTACCTCCCGCAATTAAAAGCTTTTTCATTCTAACAGATCCTTGTTTTTTCCTAGTATCACAAACCGACTTTAACCCACTGCTTGCATTTTATGGACTTTTCTATAGCTACCATAGTCGCAAGGCTTTCAAGTGATTGGTCTATTCCAAAAACGTAGTTAGTTGTTTCGTGGTTGAAAGTCTTTAAATAAGTGGTTAAACTGGCATGAATGTCTTCATAATGGTTTGCGAATGCTTCTATGAAACCAGCTGGATGCCCAGATTTAAATCTATTATATCGTTCTTGGTCAGCAATATGTATATCTTTTGATGATCTATCTAATATAATATTTCTTCCTTCATTATCGTTAAATTGTAAAAATTCAGGATTCATTTGATACCAAGATAGCGATCCCTCCGTACCATATACTTCAACCTTTAAGCCATTTTTATGCCCGAGTGCAGATTTACTGTACCATATGTGGCAGTCTATATTATTTGTATATTTCGCTAGAGCGATAATATTATCAGTTACATTAAAATGACCAAAGCTGTTGCCGAGTGCGACTACTTCCAAAGGATGCTCATTGGTCAGGAAATAAATCATATTAGTCAAGTGCGTACCTAAATCTAAGGATATCATTGAAATTTCTTTATCATGTAAACGCCATTTTTGTGGGGAAGGTTTTCCACCATTTTTATCAAGTCTTATAAAGCTTTCTTGTGGCATTTGTATATTGATTTGTATAATTTTTCCTAGCTTTCCTATCTCTATCATGTGTTGCATTTCTCTTACCATTGGATAGCCAGTATAATTATATGTAACTGCTAAAAATCCATTGTTTGCATCTATAGCCTTTTTTATTTTATATGCATCTTCAATGTTGTCTGTAAGTGTTTTTTCACATATAACTGGAATAGTATTCTCTATTGATCTAATAATATATTCTGTGTGCTGATCTGTTGGAGTTAGGATGACAATTGCGTCGATTTGGTTGCGTTCATTTTCTAAAAACTCTTCGAAATTATTGTAGTATCTATCTATTGACCATTTGTCAGCAGTTTCTTGATTTTTATCTTTGTTTGTACTGAAACAGCCAGAAACAAGCTTAAACTTATGATCGATATGAGTTGCAATTTCATGTGTTTTCCCTATTGCTGAGTTGATTCCTCCTCCGATAAAGCCAAGATTTAGAGTTTTTGATTTAGTCATCATTATTTACCTTTTTCATTGGTGTTTCTATAACTTAAATAAAAAAACATTCCTACAACTCCTAGAAGTACTTTTAAAAAATAGAGTAGGAGCGAGACAAGCACGGCATCCGACACGCCGACTCCGTAAAGCGTCATTCCGGCCGTCATGACACCCTCTCTTACGCCGACTCCTCCAAGTGAGATGGGAACGACGGTCGCTATGTATACAAGAGGCATTATCGACATCAGGTTCAGTATGGTTATCTCCAGGCCGAAATATAGGGAGAAAATGTAAGTTATTAGTATGTCTCCAAACTGGCCCAGGCCTGAAAGAAGAAGTATGAAACCGAGATCTTTGTAGGCTATGTCCAACTTTTTTTGAATGAAATATTTGGCTATGACCAAAGCCAGTACCATGCCGGCGGTACAAAGGAGTATGAGTGTGAAACCAAAGCCCAGCTTACTTCTTATGGTTTCGTTGAAAAGAAGCGAGAACATCAGTATAAGCCCCAGTGCAAACAGCCCTGCGACCCGCTCTATGAAAACTGCGATAAATGATTTGGTTTTAGTTAAGTTATAAGCTTTGCTCGCATAGTATAGCCGCATGGCATCTCCGCCTATGGCGCCCGGGATGAAGATGTTGAAAAAAGAGCCTATGAGGTAGAAGTTGTAAAGAAGCTTCAAAGAGTAGTTCTTTGCCTCTATCAGTTTTAAAACGAACTTCCATCTTACCGCCATGAACCATAGTGCCGCAAGCATGACGAGCGACGAGACGGCAACATACCATGCGATATCGCTTTGCAACTTCGATATGGAGCTAAAATCGAGTTTCGTTAGAAGATAGGCGAGCAGAGTAACGGAAACTGCCACTTTCAAGCCGATAACAAGAAGCTTTTTAAAACGGTTTCGCTCTTTTACGACAACATCTGCTGCAGCTTCGACTTCTGCCATTTTTCTACTCTTTTTCGCTTTCAAAAGTTGTTTCGGAAACTACGTAAAGGGGCCGTTTTTTCGTTTCGTTGAAAACCTTGCCTATGTATAGCCCTAACACTCCCATATTTGCAAAAAGCAAGCCTCCTATGAGATATATGGAGACCATGACGCTTGTCCACCCCTGCACGGGAACGTCGTAAATGAAATAGCGTATAACGAGCCAGAGGGCGTAAAGAAGACTTAGAAAAGTCATTATGAAGCCAAACTCTATAGAGAGGCGCAACGGTTTGTTGGAGTGAGCCACTATGGAGTCTATGGCAAGAGAGACAAGCTTTCTAAAAGAGTAGGAGCTCTCACCGTGAGGCCTGGGGGCGTGCTCTATGTCTATGTTTATTCGTCTGAAACCTAGCCAGTTGGCGAAAGATGGGTAGGATCTGTTCTGCTCTCTAAT
>JALSPH010000013.1 GCA_026986055.1 Campylobacterales bacterium | reverse complement strand
ATCTCTTCTGACGTCTATATATTATAGAAGCGTCTCACAAACTCTTTTTTGCTCTCAACTCGAGGGCTCGTCGTTTGTGGACGGGAATTATAGCAGAGTGGCACTCAGTTGTCAAGAGGCGGGAAGGGGTTTTTCGAAAAAAATGCAAAAATCTCTTTTAATCGGTCAATAGTTTATTTCACTTAAGTGAGTATAACCTGTCTCAGGCTCTATAGTGATAGTAAAATCACCATTATCAGATGTGAATTTAATTTCGCAAGGACCATGTATAAGATCTAAAGAAGAGTCGTTACTCAATGTCGATTGATATGGTCTGCCGAGTTGATCGAATGAGATATATTGATTGCTGCCGCAAGCTTTGGCAAACTCTATTTTATTGATGCTATATTTTTTATATATTAAAATCTCTCCGCTCTCATCATCTGCTAAATCGCATTGGTTATCGGTAAAGAGATACTTTTTATCCGATGGGTTGATTGCACTTCCATTTTTATCTACGCCACCATTTTTATCAATATCTCTACCTACTACATAGTACCATTTGTTTGTATCTTTGTTTGTATCTTCGGTACATTGTCTAAAGCTAATCTGCCATCTTGTCTTATACCAAAATTCATCACTTGGATCGAACCTATCGTCAATCATCGCCAAATGTTGAGTATAACGAATATGCGAAATTATCTGGTCGGCTGCTTCGGTCAGTTTACTGTCGGCAAATCGCGGTATCAGAAGTACTGAAATGATAGATACAACGACCATCACTATAACAAGTTCAAGAAGGGTAAAAGCTTTTTTCATAATATGTCTACCTCGGGTATAACCGGTTTTTACCAATTATACCACAAGGTAGAAGAGTGGGGAAAGTTATTGAATCTTTTCGGCAGGCTTTACATCGTATAGTATATCATCGAATGGATGGCGATACATTGGCATCGCAAGACGTTTTTCATCTAGAACATGGCCTATGAAGCCTATCGTTCTGCCAAGAATGAAGAATGAGTTGAGCGTACCGCTCTCGATGAACTCATCTATCTCTTTTTCGCTATATCCAAGGGCACGCCACATATCGACCATAAGGATACCTATGGTGCCGTCGACGTTGAGGATAAGGTTATCTTTTTTGGATGTCGTCAACTGCTCAACTTCAAGCGCATAATCGAGCAGTGACGTACTTGGGAAATACTCGTTTGCATACTTTTTAAGGCCCTCTACCCTCTTATCAGGATTTCTAAGAGATTTGATTCTGTGACCGATGCCGGGAATCGGAATGCCCTCTTTTTTCATATATGCCAAAAACTCCTGCGGGGTCATATCGTTATCGTTTGCATACTTGAAATATTTAGCGGCCCCGTCAATCGCTCCGCCAAATCTTGGACCTATAGTTAGTAGACCCGTAACAAGTGACTCTACGACCGATTTACCTGCGCGTGCAGTAACTTTAGCGTTGTGGGCGCCTGAAACTGCAGGTCCATGGTCTGCAACGGTTTTGATAACCGTCTCTATAAAGTCTGTAGCCCACTTTGGATATACCTTTTTGAACCATAGAAGGCTAACAACATCACCGATGCTCTTACCTGTATCAGGCGTTGCTACGGAGCTTATAGGATATCCGGCATATGTCGCCTCTTCGCCTCTGTCGTCGCTGATGGTACAGATGAAGTTTTTCGGTTTGCGCGTTTTAGGTATGGCTCGCACTTCCGGTTCCTCTATTTCACTTATAACTCCCTCTTTTCTTAGGTCCGTATATACCTGATGGATAGTCTGCGGAAGATCGTTGAAACTATTAGGAACATGGATGCCCGCTTCGCGCATAGCTGCATTTTTCGCTTCTGCCGTTTCTCGCTCTGCGTTCGCACTTGCGCCTGCGTGCCCAAACTGTACTCCGCTGCTGAAGTGTTTGGCTATCGTACCTATACACCATGCAATGATAGGTTTTTTGATTTTTCCGGACTTGACGGCTTCTATAACTTTGTACTCTTCAGTACCTCCGACTTCACCAAGAAGAATCATATATTTAACATCCGGATTCTCTTCCATTCTAAGAAGATGGTCGATGAAAACCGAACCGACAAATCTGTCACCACCGATAGCAACACCTTCAGCAACGCCGTCGGCATTGAGAGAGATGATATTACAAAGTTCGTTGAAAAGACCGCCTGAGCGGGTAACAAGTCCTGCACTTCCTGCACGGTGAAGCTTGGACTTTATGATATTCTCTATGGTACCGCCTATATTTGCAATCTTGAAGGCACCCGGAGTTATCGCACCGACGGTAGCCGGTCCAATTACCAAAATTCCGTTGTCTCTTGCAGCCTGGTTCATCTTTCTGGCAAGTCTCTCCGGAATACCTTCAGCCGTAACCATGATGGTTTTGAACTGATCTCCCATATTGATCGCTTCCATCGAGACATCGTATGCCGTTCTGAAAGATGCAAAGTTCAAAAGAACGTCGGCATTTTTATGCTCATTAACCGCATCTGCCGTTGTTCTGTAGAGCGGTACCATTATCTCATCCGGTCCGTAAAAGAACTTTTCGAACTTGTTGGAGCTCGTAGGAGCGACTATGGCTGCGACAGATGGTTTCTCGCGACCGATCACATAGTCGTAATCGAGCATTCGCTGTATAGCGCTCTTGTTGTTGTTCCAGAAAATTGCCTGTGTATCTTTTGTAAAAAGTCTGTTGCTCATCTTCTATCTCCCTTACTTCTCAAGTGCCATACGTACGACATCTGTTACATGCGTTTCAGGTCCGTAAACCTCCATGTAGAGGCCAAGACGCTCTGCCGCTTCTTTGATATCTTTAAGACCCTTTTCATAGTTCGGTCCGCCTCGTCGCACATATATCTTGGTATCATGCTCTTTGAGTTTGTCGGCATATTTATCAAGTGCTTTGATAATTCCGGTAAAAGTCTTCGCAACATCCGTAAAGTTTGCGATAGCTCCACCTATAATCAGAATCTTTCCGCGAGGATCTTTGTATCTTGTCATAAGATCGAATATCGTCTCCGCATAGAATTGCGTCTCGCTCTCGGTAGGCCCTCCCGAGTACTCTCCATAGTTTGCAAGATCTTTGACGCCGGCCAAATCGGCTATTGTATCTGCATAAACGACAGATGCGCCGCCTCCTGCAACCATTGTCCAGATACGCCCTTCAGGGTTTAGAATTGTAAGTTTCAAAGAGGCACCCGATTTTGCATCTGCTTCGGCAATCGCTTTCTCTTCAGGGGACATATCTTCCATTCCAAAAGGAGTAGGGAACTCTATATCTCCCCATTTATCCTTCATCAAAAATCCTGCAGTGTCATCCAGTCTGGCGACAAGGTCGAGAATATGCATATCGTTTCCGACCATAACTATCGGGTTTATCTCAAGATAGGCGAAGTTGAGATCTCTGTAGAATTTGAAGAATTGAATGGCAAAAGATGCGAAACGCTCTCTGTTTTCGGCAGGAATACCTTCAGGTACGTTTGCTTTGACGGCACGCTCCATCTCGTCGTCGCTCATCGTTATGGGAATGCGAACTTCGTTCACCTTCTCTTCCCATCCCTCTTCTACCTCCATACCGCCTTCTGCAGACATATAAAGAACGTCGTCTTCATCTACCACCGTTGCGGAGATGTAGTACTCCTGATCTTGCGTATGCGGAGTGAACGGCTCAACTATGAAGTGCGTAAGCCTGCCCTTCTGACCGGTAAGAAGAGTCACTTCGTGGCTCTGCTTCTCTTCTATCCATTTGGCAGCGTCTTCGAGTGTAACGTCACCCGGTTTCTCAACTTTGAAAAGAACTAGATCGTTCTTTCCTCTTTTACCGAAAAGCATATCCGGTTTTGCAACGAGCGGCTCCTGGTTCAACCACTCGAATCCATGCTCCTTGGCCTTTTGTCGCAACTCGTCCGCGCTTGTAACCAGGACCGATTTAAAACTGTAGTGAAAGCCATCGAAATAGTCATTCCAATGCTTGGCAAAAATGGCTTTTCCGTCATACTCACGTATCGCTCTTTGAGCCATCATAACTCCTTATGATTTTTATTGGACAAGTCTACCATTATTTTTTCGAACTGATACTTATTTGTAAGTTTATTGCTATTCAATTTCCAAAACTGTTTATTTTCGAAACATAACAGCTTTTAAGCTCTCTGTTTCTGTATCGAATCGAAACTTTTTTACATCCAGAACAGCTCCTCTCTCTCAACAAATATTCACTTTTATTGCCTATGCCATAATATTCAAACTGGTATGCCAGCTCTTTTTTTTCTACCTTTACATTAGATATGCCGCTCTCTTTAAGCGATTCGGCACACCAGTATGGAAAGTAGAAGTTTGCAGCGAAGTGTTTGGTCGGATCTTTCATCAAAAGAAAAAGAGGTTTGTGAAAAAGGAGTATGGCTGTGTTGATTATAAGGACGCTTGTTACCAAAGCGGCCAGATATTGGTATCGGCGCCTGAATATCGGAAGTCTTACCTTGTATGTCTGAAAGAATATTTTGACCATCAAGGGTACTGCGACGACAACGTAGGGTGCGAAATCCTCGATCGCTACCTTCTGTCTTATGGAAAATAGCAAAGAGAGCATCAAAACGACAAAACTTACATACCAGATGATACTCTTTTCACCTTTTATAAGCACCCTGTAAAGGGAGTAGAAGAAATATAGGAATAAAAAAGGAGAAAATATCGCGGCATAGAGCCCTATGGTATCTGCAAAGTAGTTTTTAGGTTTCCCCTGTACATCAAAGCCGTGCAACCACAAAGCTGCGCCAAAAAGCAGCATAGTCCACACCGCAAAACCTCTCTCTCTTTTAAATAGTGCGTATATAGTCAGTGCGAACATGAGTACGACACTGCTTCTGTCTATAAACAAAAAGAGTGGAAGAAGTGCCATAGCTGCCCTCTTGTTGCCGCCCATCCAAAAGAGCAGAAAGAGTTGGTAGAGAGCAAGAATAAGCCCTATGGATGAGACAAGAACTGCAGAGCTTACTATGCCGGGCAGAAGAAGGAATATCAAAACCGAAATAACTACGGAAAGCTCATCGTCAAGAATCAAGGAGCTGAGCTTGTAGAATAGGTAGAGGTTTAGAAGATGTACAAAAAGAAATGGAAAGCGAATATTTATAAAATCGGCATCTGGAAAGAGACTCTTTCCAAAATGCATCATAGCGTGAACTATATCGTGGCTTTCGAAGAAAATTTTAGCTTCCGTAGGACTGATGGGTAGCCCCCACGCAACCCAGATAAGCACCAGAAGATGGAGGGTCAAGACCAGCGCGGCTGCAAC
>JALSPH010000012.1 GCA_026986055.1 Campylobacterales bacterium | reverse complement strand
GGAGTGCGGTTACGACTTGCCCCAAGAGCGTCTTGAAAAGATAACCTCCTTCTACACCTCCGTCGGCTTTGCCGGTTCCAAACAGACCCTCTTTTTCGCGGAGGTTTGCGACGAGGAGAGGGTGAGCGAAGGGGGCGGCATAGAGATGGAGAGTATTGAAGTGGTCTACTTGCCGTTATCGCAAGCCAAATCTTTTATGTTCGACGAGTCGAAAGTAAAAACTCCCGGACTGCTGTTTGCTTTTATGTGGTTTTTCAGTCGACATACCTTTTAAGAATATCCTCATACGCATCGATACGCCTGTCTCTTAAAAAGGGCCACCAGCGCCTTACCTCTTCGGAGCGGTTCAAGTCTATGTCGCACAGTAGAATCTCCTCTCTATCTTCGGAGGCTTTTGCCACTATTTCGCCTTGAGGACCGCACGCAAAGCTGCTTCCCCAAAATCTTATCCCTTTCATCGCGCCGCTTCTATCTTTTTCGAAACCTACGCGATTTACCGCCACGAGCGGAAGCCCGTTCGCGATGGCGTGAGAGCGCTGGATGGTAACCCAGGCATCTCTTTGCCGCTCTTTTTCATCTTCGCTATCTTCGTCGAACCACCCTATGGCGGTAGGGTAGATGAGTATCTGCGCACCTTTTAAAGCCATGATCCTTGCAGCTTCAGGGTACCACTGGTCCCAACAGACAAGAACTCCGAGGCGCCCTACGGAGGTCTCTACAGGCGTAAATCCCAGGTCTCCCGGAGTAAAGTAGAACTTTTCGTAAAAACCCGGGTCGTCCGGTATATGCATCTTTCTGTACTTTCCCGCTACAGAGCCATCCTTTTCGAAAACTACCGCCGTATTGTGGTAGAGGCCCGGAGCTCTCTTTTCAAAGAGAGAGGTTACCAGAACCACCCTCTCTCTTTTTGCTACTTCGCTCCAAAAGAGCAGGTCATCTTCGTAGTTTTCGGCTAGGTCGAAAAGTTCGGTGCTCTCGAACTGGCAGAAGTAGTCGCTTTGGTGAAGCTCCTGCAAAACGACTAGCTTAGCTCCCATCTTTGCAGCTTTGCAAACCATTTGGGAGGTTTTGGCTCTTGTCGCTTCCAAGTTGTCGCAAAAAGGATGCTGAAGCAGGGCTGTTTTCACTATCAAGACTCCATTTTTTCAGGTTGTTTGCCTATGAACTCAAGGAAAAAAGCCAAAAATACCCCGGCCATCACTCCCGTTATAAGCGCTACGACAAGAGTCAAACCCTTTTTGGGTTTGACAGGTTTGTCGTGAGTGTATATTTTGCCGACTACTTTTGTCATGACAAGATATGGCTCTTTCATCGATATTTTTATATTTTCTATATCTCTTTTTATGCTCGGTATGGTCATGGAGAGCATCTTATCTATCTCGGCTCTTTTTGCCGGTATCGTTTCTTCCAAGAGGCGTCTCTTTTGTGCTTGCAGCTCCGGAATGGTTTGCTGTAGGATTCTAGTTCTCTCTTTTTCGAGGTTTGGAATGCTCTCTTCTTCGATCTTTTTAATTTTCGACTTCATGTCTATCACTTTTATCTTCAAAGCGCCTATATCGTTCTGGAGCCCGGCTATCTGCATAGAGGTCATCGTAGCAAGTGCAGGGTCGGTTTTGGCGACTTTCAGCAACTCTTTGCGCATGGAGCCTATGGCAGCCTCTTTCTTGGCTATCTCGGCTTGGCTCTCTTTTATCTTCTCTTGCAGAGATTTGATGTCGACACTTTTTAGTGTTTTTATTTTATCTTCGATTTTTTTAAGATCGATGGATTTGACAAGCCTGATCTTCTCTTCTATCTTTTTTAGGTTTACCGCTTCCAAAATCTTGAGACTTCTTTTAAGCTGGGGAAGTACCGTCTTTTCGTCGTACTCCATCTGCTCTTTCAACTGTTCTACTTTATCTCTTTTCGATTTCAAGATCGTATCGTAAAATGCTTTATGCTTCCCGACGATCTCGTCTATCGGTTTTTGCAAAGTTTTTATGGCGTCATCATTGTTATGAGCGAGTGCCGTAATGGTGATAAAGCTCTTGTCGCCTTTTTTTGGTACCGTTACGCTGCTGATGTACGAAGTGCTGTTTTTATCGCGATACTTTCCGGCAGTGTCGTACTTTACATCTAGATACTGCTTCAGAGAGACTGCATCGTCAAATGTTTTAGCTACAGGTATGCCACCGCTACCTTTCATAAGCTCTTTGCCTATCTCGAGCGTAGCTTTTGCTTCATATTTGGGCTTGGCTATGAGAAGATACAACCCAGCCAGCAGCAAAAAGAGAAATGCTGTTAAAAACACGGTAACTTTTCTTTTCTTGAGAGTCTGCCAAAGCTGCCTTAGATCTATCTCGTCATCTTCAGGCGGCATATAGGGCATATAGCCGTATGGCACTATGACCTGCGGCTCGCTACTATTTTTATCTTTTTTCTCCATTAGGTATTTTCCTTGAAATCAAATCAATAAGCCCCCTCTTTTACGAGAACTGCTTTAAAAGTCTTTAGTAAAATTACTATATCGAGCCATAAGCTCCAGTTTCTTATATACCAGACATCTATTTTTACTCTTTGGTAAAAATCTACTTCGCTTCTGCCGCTCACCTGCCATAAGCCTGTTATCCCTGGACGAGTTTGTATGATGGTCGATAAGAATTTACCAATTTTCTCTTTTTCGTTCGGCATATATGGTCTTGGTCCTATAAAACTCATTTCTCCTTTCAAAACATTGAAAATCTGTGGAAGTTCATCCAAAGATGTTTTGCGCAAAAATGAGCCTATTTTGGTAACTCTTGGGTCATTTTTATATTTATGGTACCGTTCATAATGTAATTTCTCTTCCGGATGTTCCGTTATATACTTTTCAAGTAAAGCTTCTCCATCTTCGTACATAGTACGAAACTTGTAGCAGAGAAAAACATTTCCATCTTTACCGAGTCTCTCTTGCTTGAAAAAAACCGACCCATCCGGCTCTTCTCTTTTTATCAAATATGCTATGAGCCCCATAATCGGCAAGAGTATGGGTAAGATCAAAAGTGCCAACAACAAATCGAACGAAAATTTAACTGTTCGTCTGTAGATACTTTTAAGACGATTTTGTAAACCTATAAGATTCGTTCTTGTGTTCGATAGTTCATATATTTGAGATTTCGTTAGGTCGAAGTCATTCAGCAATGGTATAAATATAACTTCGTGGTTGTACTGAAGCTGCTCTTCAATGACATTTCCAAGTTTTTCGTAACCAACCTGTCTCGAATTTATGAAAACAGTTTTAGCCTTTTGGGGAGTGCTATGTGAGTAGCCAAGGTATGGATTTGAAAAAATCTCTTTTTCCAAATCTCTGTCGTTACCGAAAATGAATGCAGGTCTCTGCCACACTCCTTTTTTATGAAGCCAAATTTTCATCGTACGTTTTAAAAATGGTATGAGAATAACCATGTTCGCATATGAAAGAGCTATAACGGCTCTTGAATACTGCTCTACGGTTTTTGTAACCGCAAGGTATGTCATAATGATGAAAAAACTGAAGATAAGAGCTTTGAAAATATGTTGGGTCTCTTGCCACAGATCGAATCTTTTTGTATAAATTCCTTCGTAAAAAAAGAGAAGAGAGGTTACGACATAAATAGGTAAAAAAGATAGATAGTTTATTAAAGAAATTGTATGTTCTTTAGAAAAAACTCCAAGGTTGTTTCTTAGCCAGTATGCGGCCAATATAGAGAGTGCAATTGCAAGAAGGTCAGAAAATATAAACAATATTTTTGAGAGTGTATCTTTCATTTCAGTTACGATCTTTTTGAGCGTATTATATCTAAAAACTATTTGCGTTTATAATCGTCGTCGAGTCTTACTATGTCATCTTCGCCGGTATACTCTCCAACTTGAGCTTCTATGAGCACTACAGGTATCTTTCCTTCGTTTGCAAGCCTGTGAATCTCCCCCATTTTTATGTAGGTCGACTCGTTTGGTCGTATCAGTTTCGTTTCGTCCCCTACCGTTACGGTTGCCGTGCCGCTTACGACGATCCAGTGTTCGCTTCTGTGGAAATGTTTCTGCAGACTCAAGCGCTTGCCGGGTTTGACTACGATGCGTTTTATTTTGTAGCCGGGAGTATCCTCAAGCACCGTGTATGTCCCCCACGGTCTGTGTACGGTCGAGTGGGTGGTAAGCAGTTCGGAGTGGTTGCTTTTTAGACGGTTCACAATCTCTTTTACTTTTTGGGTTTCACCTTTTTTTGTTATGAGCAAGGCGTCGTTCGTGTCTATAACTACAAAATCCTCAAGACCGATTGCAGCTATCACTTTTTTTCCGTTATCGCTGTAGTAGAAGTTGTTTCTGCTATCTACCTCATAGCTTTTTGAACTCTTCACTTCCGACTCCAAAGCGTCAAAACTCCCCATGTCGCTCCACCCTATGTCGCACGGAACGACTTTCACTTTACGGCTCTTCTCCATAACCGCATAGTCTATGGAGTCATCGGGTATCTCTTGCATATGAGAGTGTCGGATTCTCAATGTAGAGTCGTGAGTTTTCTTATGTTCGAAAGCTTTTTTGGATGCCTCATATATTTCGGGCGCATATTTTTGAAGCTCATCCAAAAAAACTCCGGCTTTGAAACAGAACATTCCTGAGTTCCAGTAATATTTTAATGGTAAATTTTGAATGTTCAATTTTGAATTTTCATCTAAATACCTTGTTGCCGTTTTGAAATCCGGTTTTTCTTTAAACAATTCGACATTCAAAATTGAGCATTCACCATTTTCAGGCTTTGTCTGAATATACCCAAATCCTGTTTCAGGATATGATGGCTCTATGCCGAAGGTGACGAGACACCCCTCTTTAGCCAGCTCTTCCGCTTTTTCAACCGCTTCTATATAGGCCTTTTCATTTTTGATGAGGTGGTCCGAAGGGGTTACTAAAACTACCTCTTCCGGCTCGAGAGCCATACATGCCAAAGCTATGGCGGGTGCCGTGTTTCTGCCTACAGGCTCTAAAAGAAATGTTGAATGTTGAGTGGTGGATGTTGAATTCTCATTTAGCTCTTCAAGCTGGTCGACAGCGAGAAAGTACTGCTCTTCGTTCGAGACTATGAACTGCTTGTCGCAAACCTTTCTGTTTCTTTTAATCGTTAGCTGAAAGAGAGAGTTTTCATCTTTGTGCTTTGTGTTCTCTGTATGAAAAAGTTTCACGAACTGCTTCGGCATCAGCGTTCTGCTTATAGGCCAAAGTCTTGTACCGCTCCCGCCGCATAAGATAATGTTGGTCATACAAGATCCTTTGTAAAGTAGTGTTTTGTATAAGGATGAACGGTATTATCTTGAAGAAATTGTTCCACGTCGAACCATTGAAAACGGTCATGTTGAGTTG
>JALSPH010000011.1 GCA_026986055.1 Campylobacterales bacterium | reverse complement strand
TTCTTTTGAAAAGAGAGTTGCAGTGACAAGGCTTGGAGTTGATGTTTCCTAAATTTTTGGAGCATGGGCAGATGAACGACTCTTCTGGAGGGTCGTCATCTTCCTCTTCTACAAGCGCGAAATATATGGTAGCGCGAGATATAAAGGAGCTTGTCAAAGCGTTAAGCTTCACTTCACCGCTTAATGCCTCTATGGCCGTAAGCTTGAAGTACTCTCCTTTAAATCCTTTTGGAACTCTCATCTTTTAAAGTTTCGCACTTATTCCTATATAAAATGCCCTGCCGGAGGTTCCGTAACCATCCACCTCCTGATAGAAGCGGTCAAATATGTTTCTAACCTCTATCTGACCGGTGTATCCTTTGGCGAAGTTGTGCCTTAAAGCTATGTTTGTGACATTGTACTTTCCGGTCTGCACCTTTTTGGCTACATCGTCAAACCGCTCACCTACATAGTATCCGTTTATATTGACCGTATGCTTATCGCCGGCAAACCATGTAAAAGAGTAGTTGAAGCTAACTTTGGCTCTTCTGGCAAAACTCTCACCCGAAGCCTTTTGGGCTTTCAAAAGCCTCGTATAGCCAAGGTCGTATGCGACATCTTCTAAAATAGTGCCGCTGTAAGATAGCTCCACGCCTTTGAATTTGGAGCTGCCGGGCTCGTTGTAGTACTTGAAAGTCGAGTAGTTATAATCTATCAGATCTTCTACCCTTTGGGAAAAGTAGATAGCTTTGAAATCTTTGAAAAAGAGTCCCGCATCGTACCCTCTCGTACTCTCAGGCTTCAGCTCTTTGTTCCCTACCCAACTATCGTATAGTCTGTAAAGTGTCGGTACATTGTATCCGGTGGAGTAGTTGGCACTTACTCCAAACTCCGAAAGAAGATATTGCTTTATACCAGCTTTGTAGGTAAGCTTGTTTTCAAAGTTCGTGTAGTTGTCGTATCTTACGCTCTCGCTTACGATAGTTCTGCCCTCAAACAGAGTGTTGTAGTTTGTAGCGAAAATATACCTGTTGGCATACTTTTTGCCAAGGTCACTGCCTGCGGACAGCCCCTGACTGAAACCTTGGTAACCGCCGCCTGCTTGAAAAAAGGAGTCATTTGCGTAATCGTACCTGTTTATGGCTCCTACCTCTTTTATATGGCCGCTGTAGCCTCCATACTGGGTACGGTTGAATGTGGAGTAGTTGTAAAAGAGCCTTAGCCTGTTTTGGCCATCTTCCCTTGAGTAGCCGGCGCTGTAAAACCTGTTTTTTATGCTGTTCAAAGTGAAGGGGCCGTCCGGTGCATCTACGGTTTTACCGGTGGCAAAGTCGATGGAGTCGTAATGGATTTTCGCATCTATGGCTCTTAATGATGCCTCTACTCTATCCTTTTCGCTTATCTCATACCCGAGTTTGACTATATAAGTACGGTTCGTGTATGGGTCCTCTTCATACCCTAAATCGTCGCCTCTACTGCCGTAAAGCGGTGAGCCGCTTCCCGGCTCTGCAGCCGAAAAACCTTTTGTTTGAAACGAAGAGAGCGATAGAGAGTAGTTCAGTTTATCTTTTTTATCGGATAACATGAGATTGAAACTTCTGGTGTCGTAAGTTCCTAACTTATAGCCGTAACCAAGAGCCTTTTTAGCCCCTTTGGTAACTATGTTGATAACTCCGGCACTTGCGTCTGCTCCCCATACGCCGCTTTGAGCGCCCTTTATAACCTCTATTCGCTCTACATCGTCGAGTAAGAGTGTCTCAAACTGAGCGCCAAGCAAGCCCGTAACATCGTTGGCTCTTACACCGTCGATCAATACCAATGTCTGGTCTGAATTCAATCCGCGAAGATATATTGAAGTCGGCTGGCCGTAACCGCCGTTTGAAGTAAAAGAGATCCCGGGTACGGATGCGAGCGCATCTTTGAGGGTCACATACCCTCTCTCTTGAATCTCATCTGCAGTTATGACCGTAACATCCTCGGTCACATCCTCCTCATCCTGTTCACTGTTGGCAGCGCTTACTACAACTCTTTCAAGCTGTATCGCCTTTACATCTTGCGCTTGAAGCTGTATGCAGCTGACAGTCGCGGCGATCGCAGCAAGAGAGAAGTATCTGCCTCTAAAACCTTTAGCAATTTTCATTGCACCCCTTTCTTTTTAGTATTAAATAGACTGAAAAATAGAAAACTCACTCAACCAAATTAAGTTTGTTGCTACGCAAACACGAGAAAACTTCCTAAAAAGAGTTAAGTAAGCGCAATTTTTTAGCGGAAGTTTTCCGCTCAAACATTCAAGCATCGCTCATCGAACCCTCTGAAAAATTACAAATCGAGCGAAGGCTTTGAGATTTTAGTTTGAAAACGAAACGATCGCTTTAGCGAAAAAAGTACGCCTAACCCCGAAGGGGCACAACTGACGTTGGCTATGCACTTTTTGCATATACGCCCCGTCGTGCGGAGCTACAAAAGCAAAGCAGTTTGCTTTTGCTTGACGCTCCTCCCGTTCGCACTTTTTAGTGAAGTTTTCAAACGTTAGCTTCGCTAAAAATCTCATCTCGCCTGAGCGAGGTTTCGTAATTTTCAGAATACTCAACTATCAATTTTTCATTTGGTTGAATTATTTTAAAAAAATACCATACTTCATATGAAGAGATACTTTTTTATGCGAACGAATTGTAGCGAAAAAGAGTCTACAACTCTTTTTTCGCCTCCTCAAGCGCTTTTATCACCTCATCGAGATTCTCTGAAGGAATATGCACTTTCCAATCCGGCTCTTCGCTCGTTTTTGAGAGCCATATGCCAAGACTAACCACCGGTGCAGAATCTTTTCCGTACGGCTCCTCTATCGTAGCTATCGTTATAGCGCCGTTATCGCTGCTTGCCAACGGGATCTCTTTTATAAGTTTTGACTCTTTCATTTCAATACTCCTTACTATGATTTATAAAATTATAATCTATAACTTCTTCTTTTCCAAAAGCCTAGAGAGTAGAGCGTTAAGCTTAAGCCATCTTTTATGCTCCATCAACGGAAAGCCGGCATAGACCTTTTTCCCCTCTATAGACTTCGTAACTCCGCCTCTTGCGGCAATCGTAGCGAAAGGCCCTATCTCCAGATGCCCTGCCGTACCGCTCTGTCCGCCCATCACGACGTTCCTTCCTAGCTTCGTAGAGCCGGAAAGCCCAACCTGTCCGGTTATGAGCGAATACTCACCCACTTCGCAATTGTGCGCTATGTGAACGAGGTTATCTATTTTGACGCCGCTCTTTATGAGAGTAGACTCCAAAGCGCCCCTGTCTATAGCGCAGTTAGCTCCGATCTCCACATCATCCTCTATCACTACGTTGCCAAGCTGGTAGAGCTTTACATGCTTTCCATCTTTGGTGTGTGCAAAGCCGTAACCGTCGCTACCGATCACGGTTCCGGCATGGATGATGCACCCTTTTCCTATAACGGTATCGTGGTATATAGTGACATTGGGATAGATCAGAGTATTGTCCATTATTACAGAGTTGTCGCCTATGTAACATCCGGGCATTATGGTAACGGCTCTGCCTATTTTCACATCTTTGCCGAAAGTTACATTTTCAGCTATCTCACACCCCTCTCCTATCGACGGTTCGGCACCCACTTTCTTCATAGGCTCGGGAGCGAAAAACTTAGAAGCGAGCGCAACTTTCAGATAGGGCTCTTCGGTAACGAGTGCGATGGAGCTTTCTGGCAGATACTTTGAAAACTTTTCGCTCACAAATACTGCAGCGGCTTTGGTATCGGCGAGATCTTTAAGATACTTCGGGTTGTCGAGAAAGCTTATCTGAGACTCTGTAGCACCTTTTAGGGTCCCTATGCCCACTATCTCCTTCTCAACCCCTTGATACTCTATACCTACAACCCTGGCAAGCTCGGAAAGCCTCATTCTCTCTCCATGGCCACCACGCCGCCGCGAACGATCTCTACCGGGTGAAACCTCTGGGCAGCCTCTATGAAGTGTTTAACCCTTTTGGGCTCGTCTGCAACCATCGTGATGATATGCTGGCTGCTTACATTCGCTATGCCGCCGTTGTAAGCCTGACATAGAGCCTGAATGCTGGATAGCGACTCGTTTATGGGGAACTTCATCATAACCATCTCTTTTTCGATCATCTCTTCATGCTCTATGACTTTGAAAGTCGGTATAAGTTTGTGAAGCTGCTTTATTATCTGCTCTATGACTCTTACGTTTCCTCTTGTCTCTATCGTTAGACGGGACATATTGCTATCGGGTATGGGTGCTACCGTAAGAGCCTCTATATTGTAACCTCTGGCGGCAAAAAGGCCCGTTATTCGCGCCAAAACACTGTGCTCGTTCTGGACTATGACCGATATGATTCTTCTTTCCACTTTCATGATTAATCCTTGAATTCCAGCATCATATTGTAGAGCGTTCCGCCGCTCGGTACCATCGGAAGCACATTCTCGTTACGATCGACTATAACATCTATCATAGCCACTACGCCTTTGTCTACCGCATCTTTCAAAGCTTCGTCGAACTCATCTTTCGTTTCGACTCTGTACCCTACTCCTCCGCAAGCCTCCGCAAGTCTTACAAAATCGGGCTGAAAGCTAAGGTCTGTCTCTGCGTACCGCTTGTCGTAGAAGAAGGTCTGCCACTGCCTGACCATTCCCAGGTAGTGGTTGTTCAAAATGATGTTGACTACCGGAAGCCTGCTCTCTACCGCCGTAACAAGCTCTTGAATATTCATCAAAATGGAGCCGTCTCCCGTGAAGTTGACGCTTATCTTTTCAGGCCGCGCCCTCTTAACACCCATTGCCGCAGGGAACCCGAAACCCATCGTCCCAAGGCCGCCGCTCGTTATGAACTGCCTTGGATACGAGAATGGATAGAACTGCGCAGTCCACATCTGGTGTTGCCCGACATCCGTCGATATGACGGCATCTTCTCCGAGAAGCTCTCCGACTCTCTCTATGACCCACTGAGGCTTGAGCACCTCGTCGCTATCCTCATATTTGAGAGGGTGTATCTCGTTGTACCTCTTCAAAATCTCTCGCCAGGGCTGATATCTGTCCGGGTCCACATGCTCTTTGACTTTGGGTATCATAACCTCCAAAACCTCTTTGAGGTCTCCGACGATAGGATAGTCCACATCGACAAGCTTACCGATACTGCTAGGATCGATATCTACATGTATGATCTTCGCGTGCTTCGCAAACTCCGAAAGCTTTCCCGTGACCCTGTCATCGAACCTCGGCCCGAGAGCTATCATGAGGTCCGCTTCACTCATAGCCATATTCGCCTGATACGTTCCATGCATACCGACCATTCCAAGAAGAAGCGGATCGTCATACTTCAAAACGCCTCTTGCCATAAGAGTCTCGACGGCCGGAATCTGTGTAGCTGCGACAAACTCTCTTACAAGATCGGCGCTGCCTGAATGTATGATCCCCCCTCCGAGGTAGAAGACCGGGCGCTTG
>JALSPH010000010.1 GCA_026986055.1 Campylobacterales bacterium | reverse complement strand
CTTACTTCCAAAGGTTCACCTATGCAGTAGAATATCTCGAGCCCCCTCTCCATAAACCAGGAGAATTTGGAAGCTATAAACTCCTGGCTCTCACCCAAAATATGGCGCCTTTCGCTATGTCCGACCAAGATGGTCTCCACACCGAACTCCCCAAGCTGTTCCAAGCCGATCTCGCCCGTAAACGAGCCCTTTACGGTAGGGTATGCATTTTGCGCACCTATGCGTATATCGCTCTCTACTTCAAAAGCATCGAGAGCGGTAGCGGGCGGAAAGATGTAGATCGCATCTTTATAGCCGCACTCTTGCAAAAAAGTATCGAGCTCTTTTACATATTCAGCGGTCGTAGCCCTCGTATGGTTCGTTTTGAAGTTGGCGGCTATGATCTTGCTCATTCCTCATCTCCATCGACTTGAAGAGCCGAAATACCGGGCAGGTTTTTACCCTCCAGAAGCTCCAGGCTCGCACCGCCGCCGGTAGAGATGAAGGTCATCTCGTCATCGACACCCACTCTTTGCACCAAATCTGCCGTATCTCCTCCGCCTATTATCTTGGTAGCGTACGACTCGGCCACATAGTTTGCCAGTTTGAAGCTGCCTCTTGCAAACTTATCCATCTCGTAAACCCCCATAGGTCCGTTCCACAAAATGGTCTGCACGTCGCTTAGCGCTTCTCTAAATAGCCTTGTGGAAGCGAGCCCGATATCAAGCCCTATCCAATCTTCGGGGATCTCCTGAAAAGTTACGTACTTAACCTGAGCATCCTCTTTGAACTCCGGCGCTATGACGAAATCTACAGGAAGGTAGAACTTCACGCCAAGCCTTTTTGCCTCGTCCATTATGTGGCGCGCATCCTCCATAAGGTCATCCTCCACCAACGATTTGCCCACCTCGTAGCCGCGCGCCTTCCAGAAGGTAAATGCCATAGCTCCCCCTATGACCATCTTGTCCACTTTCGGCAGAAGGTTTACAAGGGCTTCAAGTTTCCCCGAAACCTTGCTTCCTCCGACTATCGCCATAAATGGCCTCGTAGGCTTTTTGAGAAGTTTGTGGAAATATTTGATCTCCTTTTGAAGCAGGAAGCCGGCCCCTTTATGGTCGTTGTCGAAATAGTGGGTTATCGCCTCCACCGAAGCGTGCGCTCTGTGGCTCACTCCAAATGCGTCGTTTATGTAGAATTTAGCCATCGACGCCATCTTTTTTGCAAGTTCGGGGTCGTTTTTGGTCTCACCGGGCTCGAAACGTACATTCTCCAAAAGAAGTATCTCGCCGCCTTTCAACTCTTTGGCTTTCGCCGTTGCGTCCGGGCCGACTACATCTTTTGCAAGCGTAACTTCGTGGTGAAGAAGCGACTGGAGCCTCTTGGCGACCGGCTTCAAAGAGTACTTTTCGTCATACACGCCCTTGGGCCTTCCCATATGGCTTGCCAAAATTATCGCACACTCATGATCGAGACAGTAGCGTATCGTCTGCATGGCTGCCCGTATACGCCTGTCGTCGGTTATGTTGCCGAACTCATCCAAAGGAACGTTGAAATCACACCTTATAAATACCTTCTCACCCGCCAGTTCGAGATCTTTTATCGTCAAAAGCTTCATAAAATTTCCTTTCTCTATCTTGTTATATGCAGCGCCATTTCGACAAGCCTGTTGGCGTAGCCCCACTCGTTGTCGTACCATGCCATGATTTTTACCATCCTCTCACCGACTACCTGTGTAAGATCCTCGGCGACTATAGAGCTTCTCGTATCTCCGCAAAAGTCCTGGCTCACTCCAAAACTTCTATCTATTCCCAAAATACCGCTAAGCTCGCCTTTCGCCTGCTCCATAAAGAGAAAATTGATCTCCTCGGCGGTTGCAGGCTTGCAAAGCATGAGGTTCAGATCCATCAAAGAGACGTCCGGAGTCGGGACCCTTACGCTTCTGCCGTGAAGCTTCCCTTTCAAAGAGGGTAGGACTTTGTAGATCGCCTCAGCGGCGTGAGTCGTGGTAGGAACGAGGTTCACCGCCGCCGCCCTGCACCTTCTAAGGTCCGAAGAGATTGCCGCATCCATAAGGCTTTGGCCACCGGTGTATGCGTGAATGGTCGTCATCAACCCGCTCTCTATGCCGTAAGCCTCATCCAAAATCTTGGCGATGGGCCCCAGGCAGTTTGTAGTACAGCTGGCGTTCGAGATGACATCTTCACCCTTGTAATCGTGCGCGTTCACACCGAAGACATATGTGGGCGTATCATCTTCGGCAGGAGCGGAGATGATGACCCTTTCAGCTCCGTTTCTTATGTGGACATCCACTATATCTTTTCGCAAGAAACGGCCGCTGCACTCCAAAACCACATCCGCCCCCGCATCTGCGAACCTCAGCTTCGAAGGATCGGGCTCTTGGAAAATCTTTATGCGATCCTCTCCTATGACCAGCTCATCTCCTTCAAGCCCAACCTCTTCATCCAAAGGCCCATGCACCGAATCGTAGCGAGTCAAGTAGGAGAGTCTCTGCCGATCGGCAAGGTCGTTGATCGCAACCAGCTTGACATCATCTCTCTTTGAAACTATGCGGGCGACGCTTCTTCCTATGCGCCCATATCCGTTGATCGCAATCTTTAAAGCCAAAATACTCCCCTCATTCAATTGAGTGCTCTGAAAAACTTTTTCACTACAGAGTGGAAGCAGACAGAGAGTCAAACTTGCGATTTGAGACGAAAAAATCTCGGCCAAAAACCGCGCTTGCCCGTAAGGGTCTCGGAGAGGTTAGCGGTTTTTAGAGATTTTGCAGACGTCCGTAGGCAAATCGCACTCGTTTGGCGAGGTGTCTGCTGCCACTCCAAATAAATGTATAAGTTATCTTTCAGTCAGTGTCACTATCAAAACAGTGCGTTGATTTTATCGAATTAAGTGTATAATAATTATTAAATGAAAAAGCAAAAAGCAGCCATATTCGGCGGGAGTTTCGACCCTCCCCACATCGGCCATCTACAAATCATAAAAAGTGCGCTCGAAAAGCTCGATATAGACAAACTCATAGTGGTGCCGGCATATTTGAGCCCTTTCAAAAAGGGGCACAGTGCACCGCCTGAGCTGAGACTCAAATGGCTCAAAGCCGTAACGGCCGACAACCCTAAAGTTGAAGTGAGCGACTACGAGATAAAAAAGGGCTCAAAATCGTATACGATAGATACGGTGCGCCATTTCAAACACTTTTTCGGTACAATTTACCTCATAATCGGCGCGGACAACCTCAAGACACTGAAAAAGTGGCACCGCTACGAAGAGTTGGACAAAATGGTGAAGTGGGTCGTAGCCACTCGCTCGGATCTTTATGTGCCTAAAAGGTTCATCCGGCTCGATGTCGATATTCCTATAAGCTCTACCGAACTTAGAGAAAATATCGACCCCAAGTGGATACCTGAACCGATTCGCCAAGAGGTTGTGCGCTACTACACAAAAAAACAGGAGAGCAGTTGAGCAAAGAGATAGAAAAAAGGATCGATAGGATCATAGAGCTTCTCGATAGAAAAAAGGGTGAAGATATTCAGGTCTTCGACCTTACCGATAAAGAGTACCTTACCCGCTACGTCATCATAGCGACCACTTTGGGCGACAAACACACACTGGCCCTTCTTGGATACCTAAAAGATGAACTCAAGCCGGCAGGTGAGCACTTTGTAGCGGTCGAAGAGGGCGAACAGTGGACGATAGTCGATCTTGGAGACATAATGATACATTTGATGGTGCCGTCATACAGAGCCAAATACAATCTTGAAGAGTTTCTCGAGTCGCTCGAAAAGAGAGCGTAGCGAAAGAGCCGTATAAAGAGTTTCCAATTTTCCAGAGAGATCGATTGAGCTCCGGACAGACCGGAACAGTCTGCAAGCTATTTGTCCGGAACTCTTACAAATATAGTATAAGCAAACCGTGTTCCCATCGTGAAATTACATCTTTTTCGCCGCTTCGATCCCCAACATTTCAAGACCGACCCTTAAAGAGAGGGCGACCATAGCCGAAAGCTTAAGCAGCGCCTCTTCGTTTTCGGAGCCCAGAACTCTGTTGTCGTAGTAGAACTTATGGTACATCCCCGCAAGATTTCTCAAGTATTCCGTAACTTTTTGAAGCTGCCTGCTTTTGAAAGCATCCTCGAGCACTTCCGGCAGAAGCAGAGCCGTAAAGAGAAGATCGAATGCATCTTCGTTCAAGTTATTCAGACTCGCTCCAAAAACGGACTCCTGCTTTCTGTTGGCCTTCTCGAAAAGTGAAAAGACGCGAGCGTGGGCGTAGTTTATATAGTAGACCGGATTGGAGTTGTCCTCTTTTTTAAGATCCTCCACATCGAACTCAAGATGGGTGTCGCTCTTTTTGGTCAAAAAGACGAACCTAAGCGCATCTGAGCCTATCTCTTTTACTATATCGCTCATCAAAATGAAGTTACCGGCCCTTTTGGACATCTTGTAGGGCTCTCCGCCTTTAAGCAGAGAGACCATCTGCGAAAGTATGATCTCCAGCTTCTGCGGGTCGTGGCCGAAAAAGGCAACGGCAGCCTTGACGCGCGCGATATAGCCGTGATGGTCGGCACCCCATATGTTTATGTAGCGATCATACCCGCGCTCGAACTTAAGGTAGTGGTATACGATATCTCCCGCAAGATAGGTGGGTCTGCCGTCCTCACGCACGACGACCCTATCCTTCTCGTCGCCATGCTCGGTCGACTTGAGCCACCACTTGCCGTCCTTCTCGTAAACGGCACCCGCATCGGCAAGCTTGGTGAACACTTCGTCCCATCTGTCGTAAAGGCTCTTTTCGCTTACGTAATGGTCGAAATGGATTCCGACCTCATCGAGGTTTTCGTTTATGAGCTCGAGCATTCTATCTTTGGCCCACTCGCTGATCTGCGGTATGAACCCCTCATCGGCGAACATTTCAGGGCCCAAAGCCTCTACCGCCTTTTTGGCAAGCTCTACTATATAGTCGCCGCGATAGTACTCTTCGGGCCACTCCACTTCAAGCCCCAAAACCTGCTCTCTGGCAGCAAGATATACCGAAAGCCCGAGCAGATATATCTGGTTTCCGGCATCGTTGACGTAGTATTCCCGCTCTATTCTATAGCCTAGCCTCGAACCGATGCGCGCCAGTACATCCCCCCATACGGCACCGCGCGCGTGCCCTATATGCAGAGGGCCGGTCGGGTTGGCGCTGACGAACTCCAGAAGTATACTCTCTTCGAAGTCGGCTTTGCCGAACTCATCTTCGTTGTTCAGAGCCCATGTGGCATACTCGTCCAGAAAGTTCCGGCTGAGCTTGATGTTGACATACCCTTTTAGAGCCTCGACTCTTTCGAATATCTCCTCTTCGCCAAGCTTCTCAACGAGCTCTTCGGCTATCTGCATAGGGTTTCTTCGCAAAACCTTCGCCAAAGAGAAGGCTATGGGGGTCGCGTAGTGACCGAACCTCTTCTCTTTCGG
>JALSPH010000009.1 GCA_026986055.1 Campylobacterales bacterium | reverse complement strand
TCACCTCTTCGAGCGGTAGATTTCCAAGTACCGCTACGCTTGTGGCTACATATAGCAGCGCTACAAGCAAGATGGCTATAACCATAGATCTGAGCATGTCCCGTTTGGGATTTTCCATATCCTCTACGGTGTTTGTTATGACGCTAAATCCCTGGTAGGCAAAAAATGTAAGACCCACCGCAAAGAGCATACTGCTAATCGGCGGCATCTGTGAAGCACTTAAAAGGTGTGGGTTTACGGTAAAGAGTGCGGCTACGGTAAAAACCGCCAATACAGTCACTTTTATGATGACTATGATATTTTCAGAACGCGCTACGAACGCCGCACCTATAAGGTTTATTGCGGTAAAAAAGAGTATGATGCAGATAGCGTAGATATTTGTCCAAAGTGTAGTTCCGTCATGAATGAAAGTGGCTGCATAGGTTCCGAAAGATTTGGCGACTGCGGCTATGGCGATAAGTTGGGAAAAGTAAAAAAGTACGCCTGCAGAGCCTGAGAAGAGTCCTTCACCGAACCCTTGTACCAGATACTCCACTATGCCGCCTCTTGATGGGTACCTTAGTGCAAGTTTAGCCAAGGAGTATCCGCTCAAAAGTGCGGCCAAACCCCCAATGACGAAAGAGATCCATACGATGTTTCCTGCTATGGAGCCGGCCTGACCTATGACTATGAATATTCCCGCCCCTACCATTGAGCCTACGCCGAGCATCACCGCACTCGTCAGACCGAAAGCTTTATTCACGGAAACCCTCCTTTTTAACGTATGTTATCAAATAGTTGGTAAATGTAAGTGAACCTAAAATATAACTTATGCTTTTTTGGATTGGCAATAGATAGATCGCCAAACGAGTGCGATTTGCCTGCGGACGCCTTCAAAATCTCTAAAAACCGCTAACAGCTTCGCTACCCTGACGGGCAAGCGCGGTTTTTGGCCGAGTTTTTTACGTCTCAAATCGCAAGTTTGTCTCTCCATCTATCGCCACTCTTTATTTAGTCGGTACCAAAACCTCTCTGTTTGGCTTCGTTTACCTAAACTGTTTTATAATAGCCGAAGAGCAGAAAGGATTGCATATGGCATATTTGAGATCTTACGGAGCTGCGGAAGTGGTAACAGGCTCCTGTCACGTACTTTATATAGATAAAGGGCCGACCATAATGGTCGATTGCGGGATGTACCAAGGAAGTGTCGAGAAGAGAAATTTCAAACCTTTCGGTTTCAATCCGAAAGATATAGATATTTTGCTTATAACACACGCACATCTTGACCATGTGGGGCGAATACCCCTGCTTGTTAAAGAGGGGTTCAGAGGCAAAATCTTAACTCTCAGATCGACTATGGATCTGGCGGAGGTAGTGCTTCTGGACAGCGCCCATCTTATGGAGGAGGAGTTTCGTACCCGTTTCAGAAAAGCTTTGCGTATAGGAAAAGAGAAAAAAGTGAACAAACCTCTCTATACGGTCGACGATGTCGAGGCGGTTTTCGATATGCCTATAGAGTATGTTGAGTACGACAAAACTGTAAATCTCGCAAAAGGGGTGAAGGCAACATTCAGAAATGCCGGCCATATTTTGGATTCTGCAACTATAGAAGTCCAATTCAAAGAAAAAGGGAGAACCAAAAAGATTGTTTTCAGCGGTGATCTCGGAAACAGAAATGATATGGTAATGCAAGATCCGACCAATTTAGAGGAAGCGGACTTGTTATATATAGAGTCGACATACGGAGACAGGAACCACAAAGGAATAAAAGAGAGCGAAATAGAGTTCAAGCAGGTAGTTACCGAAACGCTGCTTGAAAAAGGGAGCGTTCTGATTCCCTCTTTCGCTATAGAGCGTACGCAGGAGATTCTATGTATTCTAAAAAAGATGTACGATGATGGAGAGCTTCCGGAGTGTAAAATCTTTCTCGATTCGCCCATGGCTATACGGGCCACACATCTTTACGACCTATACCATGAGGAGTTGAGTAAGTGCTGCAACGACTTTCTCAAAAGAGATGGTTCGATCTTCGAATTTCCATACCTTCACTATACTCTTAAGCCTGAAGAGTCGAAAAAGATAAACTCCGAAGATAGCTGCATCATCATCGCCGGCAGTGGAATGTGTACGGGAGGACGCATACTGCACCACTTCAAACATCGTCTCTGGAGTGAGAAGAACGCACTCCTTTTTGTCGGGTACCAGGCGAAAGGAACTCTTGGCAGGCGTATAGTCGAGGGTGCCAAAAAGATAAAGGTTTACCGTGAAGAGATAGCGATTCGTGCGCATGTTCATACGATAAACGGCTTTTCGGCACATGCCGATCAGAATGGACTCATAGAGTGGATGGAGGGCTTTGAGAGACTCGGTAAAGTCTGTCTGATACACGGCGAGTACGATAAACAGAAGATTTTCAAAAAGGCGATAGCCGAGCGGATGGGGAAAAAGGCCCATATAGTAGCACCCCGGGAGAAGATATATATTTAACAGGAGTTAAAGATGCCTCATAGACGAAGAAGAAAAAACTCAGATCCAAATCTTGAACAAAGTGCTCTTTCAGCAGATGAAAAAGAGAGTCTAAAAGGTGCCGATCAAGTCGGAGGTCTCAGCAGCGAAGAGGCCAAAGAGAGGCTCGAAAAATATGGCTACAATGAGATAGAAGAGAAAGAGGAGAGTTGGCTACATCGTCTCTTTCGAAGGTTTTGGGGTCCTATTCCGTGGATGATAGAGATAGCCGGTATACTGGCGGCTATAGCGCAGCATTGGGAAGAGTTTTATATTATAGTTGCAATGTTGCTGGTAAACGCCTTTGTAGATTTTTATCAGGAGTCCAAAGCCCTCAATGCCATCGCGGTGCTCAAAAAGAAGCTGGCCAGAAACGCTCTTGTGCTTAGGGATGGAAAATGGCAGCAGATTCCGGCAAAAGAGGTTGTACCGGGCGACGTGCTCAAGGTCAAAATCGGCGACATCGTTCCTGCGGATATGAAGCTTTTAGGCGGTGGAGAGTTTTTACTGGTGGATCAATCGGCACTCACCGGCGAGTCTTTGCCTGTGACGAAAAAAAACGGTGATGAACTCTATGCCAATGCTATAGTTAAACAGGGAGAGATGATAGGCGTCGTTACCGCTACGGGTATAAATACCTATTTTGGCAAAACGGTAGGTCTTGTAGCAAAAGCTGAAAGAGAGCAGAAGAGCCACTTTCAAAAGATGGTTATCCAAGTCGGCGACTTTCTGATCGTAGTAACGATCGTCATGATCGCCATCATTATCGCAGTAGGATTTAATCGTCACGAAAACCCTTTGGAACTTCTGGTATTTTCGCTGGTATTGACTATCTCGGCTATTCCTGTAGCTCTGCCGGCAGTTTTAACCGTGACTATGGCTGTGGGAGCGATGAATCTAGCACGACGACAAGCCATCGTCAGCCGTTTGGCGGCGATCGAAGAGATGGCGGGAATGGATATTCTATGTTCCGATAAAACGGGAACGCTTACCCAAAACAGAATGAGTCTTGCCGAGCCGTACGTGGCAGACGGACATACGGCGGACGAGTTGATGCTTTATGCAGCGTTAGCGAGCAAGGAGGAGAATCAAGACCCCATCGAAAAGCCGATTTTCGACTATCTCGATACTCATCGGCTAAGAGATAAACTCAGTCGCTACCATCTTACGAAATTCTTGCCTTTCGATCCGGTTCACAAACGAAGCGAAGGGCTCTACGACGGAAAGGAGTGTCTGGTCTTTACCAAAGGAGCTCCTCAAGTCATCATTGAACAGTGCCATGAGCAGGAGTTCGACAAAAAAGCGGCCTATACGGCGGTGGAGGCTTTCGCGCAAAAAGGTTTTAGGACCTTAGGCGTAGCTTACCGTAAGTGCGAAGAGGATTTTTACCACTTCGTCGGGCTCATTCCTCTTTTCGATCCTCCCCGTCCGGACAGCAAGGAGGCTATCGCCGAAGCGAATTCAAAAGGGGTAAAGGTAAAAATGGTTACAGGCGATAATATCGCCGTTGCAAGGTATATCGCCGGTATATTGGGTATAGGAGAGAATATCAGAGATGTCAGGGAGCTTAAAGGTGAATCGGTAGAGGAGTATATTTACCTATCCGAAGTACTGACTCGCGCCATTTCAAAAAAATTCCATCCCGACGCCAGTGACGAGGAGATAGAGAAGATAGTTTCAGACATTATGAAGTATGTCAAGCGAGAGCTCTACAATATGCCGCTACCGAAAGGGGCCGTACGAAAACATGAGAGCGAGATCGTTGCCGCCATCGAAGCGGCAGACGGTTTTGCGCAGGTTTTTCCCGAAGATAAATACTTTATCGTTGACGAGCTGCAAAAGGCCGGCCATATCGTAGGTATGACGGGGGATGGGGTCAATGACGCACCGGCTCTTAAAAAGGCCGATTGCGGTATTGCCGTCAGCGGGGCGACCGACGCGGCAAGAGCTGCGGCAGATATCGTCTTGATGGCACCCGGTCTTAAGGTTATCGTCGAGGCGATAAAGCAGGCACGTATAACTTTTGAGCGGATGAAGAGTTATACGATTTTTCGTATTGCCGAGACTATTCGCATCATTGTCTTTATGACCTTGGCGATCGTAGTGTTCGAATTCTATCCTGTGACTGCCGTTATGATAATAGTACTGGCTCTACTCAACGATATCCCGATTCTCGCTATTGCCTATGACAATACTAAGGTGCGTGAACAGCCTGTGAGGTGGGATATGCGGGAGATGCTGATTTTATCCAGTTGGCTGGGGATTGCCGGAGTGCTTAGCTCCTTTTTGATCTTTTTTGTAACAATGGTTTATCTAAAAGCAAATCCTGATTCACTCTCATTTTTACCTAATGTTCCCAGTTGGATCGATATGCACGATGATAAGTCGTGGCTGAGTTTCGTGCAGAGTCTATTTTTCGTCAAGCTGGTCGTTGCGGGACACGGTACTATATATAACACAAGGATCGATGACTGGTTTTTCAAACGCCCTTGGCCCTCTTGGATACTTTTTGTCGCAACTTGGTCCACAGCTGTCGTAGGTACCGTCGTAGGTGTTTACGGTTTTGGTCTGATGACTCCGATAGGATGGGAGTGGGCTATATTTATGTGGATTTACGCTTTGAGCTGGTTTGTTTTCAATGATACGGTTAAGATGGCAGTTTTACGCTACTACCGTAAAAAAATGGGGATAGATGTAATATGAAAAAGAGTGAGTATAAAAAAGAGCTTTACAAACTCCAAGTCGAGCTTGTGAAGTTTCAACGCCATATCATAGCGCAAGAGATAAAAGTATGTGTCGTTTTCGAAGGAAGAGATGCAGCGGGTAAAGATGGAACCATAAAGCGCTTCACCGAACATCTAAGCCCAAGAGAAGCCCGCACTGTAGCTCTTGGGAAACCGAGCGACCGTGACAGAAAGTCGTGGTATTTTCAAAGATACACGCCCCATCTGCCCGTAGGCGGTGAGATAGT
>JALSPH010000008.1 GCA_026986055.1 Campylobacterales bacterium | reverse complement strand
CCTCGTTGCGGCCGTAGTTGAAAATGGCGCTGCTCCACTCGGGATGGTAGCCGAGTCTCGGGTCCATATGTTCGTAGAGGCATGTACCGTCGAAATTGACGAGCCCGTGCCCGTCCGTTACGAAGTGGGAGGGGACCCAGTCCATTATGACCCCTATGCCGTTTCGGTGCATCGTATCTACGAAAAACATGAAATCCTGCGGAGTTCCGTAACGTGCCGTAGGAGCGAAGTAGCCTGTTACCTGGTATCCCCACGACCCTTCGAAAGGGTACTCCGTTATGGGCATGATCTCTACATGTGTGTAGTTCATCCGCTTGAGGTAGTCGGCAAGCTCCTCTGCCGCCTCCCTGTAGCTCAAAGCACGGTTCTGCTCTTCGACCTTTCTTCTCCATGAACCCAAATGGACCTCATAGACAGATATCGGCTTGTCGTGACCGTTTCTATCTTTTCGAAACTCCATCCATGCATCGTCTCCCCACTCGTACCCCTCCAGACTCCAGACAACCGAAGCAGAGTTAGGCGGACGCTCCGCATACTTGGCGTATGGGTCCGCTTTAAGCTGCACTCTGCCGTCGAAAGATGAGACTATGTGGTATTTATATGTATCTTCCCTTTTGGCTCCCGCTACGAACCCCTCCCATATTCCGGAGCCGTCGCTTCTTATTTTCAGAGGGTGCGCGGCCGGGTCGTAGGAGTTGAAGTCGCCTACGACGCTTACGGCGGCTGCATTTGGAGCCCATACCGCGAAGTAGACACCTTCCTCTCCATCTCTTCGCATTATATGAGCGCCCATCTTTTCGTAAAGCTTCACATGGGTCCCCTCTTTGAAGAGGTATATGTCCATATCGCTGAACCTGGTTATGTCGTAGTAGATCTTACCCATTCGTCACCTATGTTTTTCTGCCGCTTTTTTGTAAATGGCGTGTAGATATATATCTTCATACGCTTTTGCCGACTCTTCCCAGCCAAAACGCGCCTCCATACCCCTTTTCTGCATCGTACGGTAGGCATCTTTCTCATACCTGTACGTCTCCACGGCCCACTTCAAAGTGTTGTAGAGCGCATCGGCGGTCGCGTCATGGAATTTGAAGCCGTTTCCTTCACCCGTTGCGGGGTCGTAGTTTACTATCGTATCGTCAAGCCCTCCGGTGGCCCTTACGACAGGAAGTGTGCCGTAGCGAAGTGAGTATATCTGGTTCAATCCGCACGGCTCGAAGAGTGAAGGCATCAAAAAGAGGTCGCACCCCGCTTCTATCTTGTGAGCAAGCTCTTCGGAGTAGCCCACGTGGCATCCGAAGTTGTCCGGATAGCGGGCCGACACGTCGCTGAAAAACCCCTCCGCCCACTTCTCTCCGGTTCCCAGCATTACAAACTGTATACCAAGATGGACCAATCTCTCGACCGTCTGGGCTATGAGTCCTATTCCCTTCTGCTCAGCAAAACGGCCGACGAAACCCACAAGCGGAACGTCGTGAAACTCTGGCAGGCCGAAACGGCCCTGAAGCTCTCTTTTGCACTCCGCTTTGCCGCTTAAGTCGTCTATGTCGTAGTTTTTCGCTATGTAGCGGTCTTTAGCAGGATTCCACTCGGAGTAGTCCACACCGTTGAGTATGCCGTAGAGTTTGTGGCTGTGGGCTCTTATGTGCTCTTCGAGTCCGAAACCGAAGTGCGGGGTCTGAATCTCTCTGGCGTACTTTCTGCTTACCGTGGTTACGGCGTCTGCAGCGGCTATGCCCCCTTTTAGAAAGTTCACGCCGTCCATAGATTCTAGTTCGTGCGGGTTGAAGCGCTCCCAACCCACCTCCATAACGTCAACCGCTCCTTTGAAAAAGTGCCCCTGGTGCTGAAGATTGTGTATAGTTAGTATCGTAGCGGCATCTTTGAACCTCTCGTCGAAAGCGTACCTGCTCTTTTGCAAAATGGGTTGAATCGCGGTGTGCCAGTCGTGGGAGTGTATGATGTCGGGCTTGAAATCTATCTTTGAAGCGAGCTCGAATGCAGCTTTGCTTAAAAATATAAATCTCTTGTCGTTATCTTCGTAGCTGAAACCGTTCTCGTCGGCGTATAGCCCCGACCTCCCGTAGAAGGCTTCGTAGTCTATGAAGTAGACCGGTACGTCGCTGCCCGGAAGAGTGCCTTTGAATACACCTGCCCAAAGCGTACCCATAGGCCCCATTGGAACACCGAGAGGTCCGGGTATATGTTCAAGTTTAGAACGATCTATGGAGTAGTACCTCGGCATCACGACGACTACGTTATGCCCAATCTGCTCCAGCGCCTTTGGAAGTGCGCCCGCCACATCGGCCAAACCTCCGGTTTTGGCAAAGGGAACCGCTTCGGAGGCGGTAAAAAGTATATTTAAAGCGTCTCTCATGCGGTTTATCCTTTCTTTAGAACTCTTTGAAAAATTGAGATCGAGAGTAGACAACTAAATTTATTCGATGGTCGTTAGTAAATAGTCATTTGTCGAATAGAAATGAAGCGAAACTCCAATCCCAAACTCAACACTCAACACTCAACACTCAACACTCATAACTCATAACTCATAACTCATAAGTTATTGTATCCAATAGAAGCTTCGCCCCCTCCAAAGAGGCATCCTCTATTTCGCTCATCCTGATTTCAAGGGCTTCGCAGCTTGGCTTCAGAGCGACATTGGCTATATCTCTCCTGACGACTTCCACAAGATATGGGTTATGCTCTACGACACCTCCTCCCAAAACGACCGCTTTGGGGTTCAAAAGAGTCACGGCAGTGGCTACGGCGTGCAAAAGAGCCTCTTCGTACATTTTTGCTATCTCTCTGCACTCACTCTTTAGCGACTCTCTCAGCCGGCTAAGATCGGGCTCCCCTTTGCACCCATACTCTCTCATCCACTTTTGCAAGCCGCTTCCCGAAGCATATAGCTCTATACAGTTCCTTTTCCCGCATCCGCAGGTAAAAGGTGCCTCTTTGTAGGGTATATGGCCTATCTCGCCCGCAAGAGATCGCCAACCGTGCAATATCTCGCCCCTGCTAACTATGCCGGCTCCGAGGCCGGTTCCGGAGTAGATAGCCACAAGCTCCTTTTCGTTCCAATAGACAGACTCCGCAAGTGCGGCGCAGTTGAGGTCGTTTTCGATTTTGAGCGGTATGCCGTAAAGAGTTTCGGCAAGTGTCTGAAGCTCCCGCTCTTTAACCTTGATGTTCGGTGCGGAGATGATTTCACCTTCGTGAACCTGTCCGGCGAAAGAGACGGCGACGGCGTCGATATCAGGCTCCTTTTCGAGCATAGAAGATATGAATTGCCAGAGATCGACATCTTTGGATGAGACTCTTCCGCAAAGACTCTTTTGACCGACCACTTCATATCTGAGCCAGGTCCCTCCTGCATCTATAGCAAGCCTGCTCACAATAGCCTCCCGTAAAGCTCAAGATAGGATTTCGCACACTTTTTTATGGAGAAGTCGCACTTCATATCGAACACTCCGACTCTCTTCAGTCTGCCTCTCTTCGAGTAGAGTTCCAGCGCATCCTCCACCGCTTTCAAAAAGTGCGAACGCTCGAAACGCTCGAAAACAAACCCCGCTCCGCACATACAGTTTTTGAAATTTATGGGGTGTACCGTATCTCGAAGACCTCCAACGGAGTGCACTATCGGAACCGTTCCGTAACGCATAGCTATCATCTGGTTCAATCCGCACGGCTCGAACCTTGAGGGCATCAGAAGAAAGTCGGCAGCGGCATACATTCTATGTGAAAGCTCTTCGTCGTAGCCGAGTCTCAAACTTACATCCGGGTATTTTTCCGCACACTTTTCAAGCTCGCTCTCCAGACTCTTTTCTCCCTCGCCCAGTATCGCTACCGTCATTGGGCGTTTCGCCATCTCCTCCATAGCTTCCGCTATCAGGCCTACACCTTTTTGCTCCACGAAACGCCCTATAAAGATAAAGAGAGGCTGTTCATATTTTTTTATATCAATTTCATCGAGGAGAGCTTTTTTGCATACCTCTTTCCCCTTCAAATCGTTATGCGAATAGTTTGCAGCCAAAGCGGGGTCTCTTGAGGGATCGTAAATATTTGTGTCTATACCGTTCAATATACCTACAAGTTTACGGCTATGCTTTCGAAGGAAGCCGTCCAGACCGCAACCAAATTCTGCCTCCTGTATCTCGACCGCATAGCTTGGGCTGACCGTAGTTACCGCATCTGCATGGGCGATAGCACCTTTCATCCAGTTCACCTGCCCGTAGAACTCCAACTCCTCCATATTGAAGTGCTTTTTCGAGACTCCCGTACGCTCAAGACTCTCTTTGGGAAAGAGCCCCTGGTAGGCGAGGTTGTGAATAGTGAAAACGATCTTGCACCTTAAAGCGCTTTTGCGTGCCAAAAGGGCGGCCATGGCCGTATGCCAATCGTTTAGATGGAGTATGTCGAAGGAGTAACTTCTGGCTATCTCCACAATCGCTTTGCAAAATATCATAAACCTTACGTCGTTATCTTCGTAAGCGCCTCCTGGAGGGCCGTAGAGCCCCTTTCTGTCGCAAAGAGTAGGATTGTATATGAAGATAGTCTCACGAAGGCCGTCGTTACCTTTGAAAAGCTCCACATCGTAAGAGGCATCGGCTATCTTGAAAGAGAATCTCTTTCCGGTCGGGCGAATGGAGTGCAACTTTTTGTCTATCGAGGCGTAAAGGGGCATGACGGCGGTTACGTCGACACTTTCGGCAAGCTCTTTTGTAAGCGCGTGGGCTATGTCGGCAAGCCCGCCGCTCTTTGCATAGGGAAAGATTTCGGCCGCAGCGAAAAGGAGTCTCATTCAAACTCCTCGATACTCTCTCTCAGCAAAGAGGCGGCCTCTTCGGGAAGAACGGGGTTTATCTGCACTCCGCTACCTATTTCGAAGCCCCCCAACCTGAAAAGTCGCGGAACTATACGAACTCCGAAACGCCAGAAGTTTCTCGTATCGTCGAAAAAATCCCCGGTCTCGCTGTTTTTTTGCAGAGGAGGCGTGTTGAAGGTTATATTGAAGTCGAAATCTCCCAATTGTCGATAGAGCGCTTTTAGCGTTAGACTCATAACGCGGGCCAACTCTGCAAGAGAGCTGTCAAAAAGCCCTCCCAGCGACGCTATCTCCCTTTTGCTGAAAATCTCCGTCTCGAAAGCGTATGCCGACGCGTAAGGGGAGATGACTGCGAAGTTTTCGCTCTCGTAAACCAGACGCTTTTCATTTTCGCGTTCGTAGGATATGACGGCATCGAATATAGAACGTCCATGCCTACTAAAGTAGTCGTGAGCGTTGCGGAGAGTTTTCAAAAACTCTTTTGGTACCGCCGGCAGGGCTATAAGCTGCGAATGAGGATGCGGCTGCGTGGAGGCGGCGTAGTGGCCGTGATTTTTAAATAGCGATATATGGAGTATCCGTAGGTCGTTTTTAAGGTCGTTCAGGCGGGTTCTCAAGGTATATAGCCAGTTGTAATACTCATCGCGGCTCCAC
>JALSPH010000007.1 GCA_026986055.1 Campylobacterales bacterium | reverse complement strand
CACCCCGATCAAAACTACCCCAAACCATGGAGTAAGTGGTACAAGATCTTCCGTGCGCACAGGTAAAAAGAGCGGCTTGGCGAGCATATTGTAGAGCCAGTGCATATTTATTAGATCCAAAAGAGCAAGAGCTATGATCAAAACCCCGATAACAAGCGCAATTTTTGGAAACTTTACAAACGGCAGAGCCAAGATGGAGGCTACGGCTATAAAGTGCAAAATTCCAAAATATATAAAGCTGTTTGGAAATATAAAGTAACTTGCGACAGATACCGCCAAGGCATTTGCAAGAATAATGAAAAAGCGCCTTAAATCTTTTTGGAGGTTGTAACCTTTTTCATTTACGATGTATAAAGAGATTCCGACACATAAAAGGAAAAGGGTGACAATGACAAAGCGAAAATAGTGCCAGAATTCACCTCTGTATATATCTATCTCTATATAGTGAAAATGGTTTAAATCGAAACAGAGATGGAAAACGATCATCAAGACGACTGCAAAACCTCTTATGAAATCTAAATCGAAATATCTCATGGTTATGCGCTAAGCCTGTTGAAATTCAAACTGCGAAGTTTTGTTAGCATAGTTTTTCGCAAGCCTCTATCATGAACTACGTTGCCTTCTCTCTTTTGCTTTTTCGGTTTTGAAAGTTTACACTATAATTGTAACTTTTTTGGATGTTTTTTAGTGACATTTTTAAAAGCGGAAACGGAAACCTCTTTGTAACCAATATTTACCTTTAATGGTTATAATAGTGTCGTGTGTGAAAGAAGAGACCTAAGGAGGGTATCATGACAAAAAACGAATCTGCGCAGATGGATGAACTCAAGAAGGAGGTCGAAGCTCTCAAAGCCGACATCGCCAAGTTGACCGAAACGCTTGGGAAGATAGGTGAAGAGAAGCTAAAAAGCTCTGTCGAGGAGATAAAAGAGCAGGTGCTCTCGCAGATACCGAAAGAGCAGCTTGAGCAGTTGGAGAGTGTAAAAGAGAAGAGTGAAGAGGTTCTTGAAACTATAAAGGAGCAGCAGCAGAAACACCCTGCCGGTACACTTTTGGTAGCTGCCGGTATAGGCTTTCTCCTTGGCAAGATTCTTGGCGGCAAGAGCTGATGAGCAAAGTTACCGTTTCAGACTTCATAATTGCGCTTCTTGATCTTGTGGAGGCGGAGAGCCGCGCAATACAGGAGAGTACGGAGCTCTTTTTAAAGCGTCAGCGAGAAAGCTTCAAGGAGACCCTTTTTGCAAGCGGCTGGATGGTTGGTTGGATAGTAGCCGCCGTCGCATCCTTGTTGGCCGCCGTCGGGTTTCTTGTCTGGGGGCTCTACAGACTATTTGAACTATACGTTTCCGAAACGGCCGCCCCTTTCATGGCGGGAGGCATACTTCTACTGAGTGCCGCTCTGTTTGCCTATTTTGCTATGAAACAAAGAGGCGGCGATGGAGAGTAAAAAGAGTGTCGCGGAGGCCAGAGCGCGATTTGAAGCGGTATCGAAAGGGCGCTACTACCCAAAAAAAGTGACTACTCAAGAGGCGAGAGAGAGGCTTCTTGAAACCGACCCGGGGATCGACATATCTCCGATTTTAAGAGCGAGGGATGAAGAGGACTTAAAAAGGGCGGCACTTTCACTTCTGGCGCAGTCTGCCGACCCCAAAATGGTCTCTTACTTCTCTCCCGTCATAATAGAAGCGATAAACGCCTTTTTGGCCTTCGCGGAAAAGGAGCCCAAAAAGGGCTGAGGTTAGTCAGCGCACTATTTCGCCGCCGTAGGAGACTATACCGCGCATAAGGTTTCCTACATGTTTGAAGCCCTGAGCTTTCATGACGTGTTGGATCTGGTAGCTGCGGCTTCCCGTGTGGCAGTAGAGTATGAGGATCTCCTCCTTTTTGTTCTGAATCTTGCCGAACCAGTCGTAAAACTGGGATGTCGGCCACAGTTCGTCAACTCCCTTGATGTGCCCCATCTGATACTCCATCGGCTCTCTTACGTCTATTAGCTCGAAGTCGACCATTCCAAGCTCTCTCGCTTCAAGAAGCGCTTCGAGCTCTTCGCCGTCGAGCTGCTCTTTTGTGACAAGCAGCTCCGCCTCCTCTTTCGTCAAGCCTCTCGAGTGGAGGTGTACGGCCTCTTCCAAAGACTCCTCTTTGGCATGTTTCTCGGCATATTCGGGGGTGCAGAAGATACCGCAGTGGCAGTAGCCCTGCTCGGGGATCTCCTTTTCCAAAGCGGGCTTGCAGGGGCAGATGCGGTTGTCCGCCGCTTTTCTCTCCTCTTCAGTTTCTCCTATGACCATAAAACAGGGGCAGTACCTTTTGCCGTATATCATCTTGTTTCTTGCAAGCCCCATCGCTACGCCTTCGTTCACATCTTCGTCGGGGTTTTGAACGAATCCGAACTGTTTGTTTACCTTCTGGACAAACTTCCATGTCTTTTCAAGTTCAACTTGAAATTCCGGTGAATTTACATCTATCTGTTGCATCTTTTCTCCTGAAACTATATGCGGATATATATCGGTATTTTTAAGCGGAGATTATAGACGAAAAAAGTGTAGTTTATTTTTAAACCGATTTTCTAAACGGTAATATTAACTATTAACCATATTTCAAAAGAATTTGGATAAAATCTTTACAATTTTACGACAAGGCAGAATCGACTATGGATATAAGACAGGCTTTTTTGGATTTCTTTGCCTCTAAAGGGCACAAAATATATGAGAGTTCGCCTCTTGTGCCGGACGATCCGACTCTTCTTTTTACAAATGCCGGTATGGTTCCTTTTAAAAGTGTCTTCACGGGAGAGGTTCCTACGCCCAATCCTCCAAGAGCCGCGAGCTGTCAGACATGCATTCGTGCGGGAGGAAAACACAACGACCTAGAAAATGTCGGCCACACGGCGCGGCACCACACCTTTTTCGAGATGCTGGGGAACTTTAGCTTCGGTGACTACTTCAAAGAGGATGCCATAGCCTACGCATGGGAGTTCGTTACCGAAGTCTTGGAACTTCCCAAAGAGAAGCTTTGGGTTACGGTTCACGAGAGTGATGACGAGGCTGAAGAGATCTGGGCCAAACATATCGCAAAAGATCGCATATTGCGTATGGGAGACAAGGACAACTTCTGGCAGATGGGAGACACCGGTCCGTGCGGGCCCTGCAGCGAGATCTTTTATGACCAGGGCAAGGAGCGCTTCAGCGGGCCGGAGGATTATCTGGGAGGCGACGGAGACCGCTTTTTGGAGATTTGGAACCTTGTCTTCATGCAGTACGAAAGGGACAAGAACGGAAAGCTGACTCCGCTTCCAAAGCCCTCCATCGATACCGGTATGGGTCTTGAGCGTGTAGTTGCGGTAAAAGAGGGGAAGCCCAGCAACTACGATACCGAACTTTTCATGCCGATAATAAGAGGAGTGGAGAAGCTTGTAGAAAGAGAGTACGAGTATGAGAGCGGAGCGAGCTACCGTGTCATCGCCGACCATCTGCGCTCTACCACTTTTCTTCTTGCGCAAGGTGTCAACTTCTCCAACGAAGGGAGAGGCTACGTACTTAGAAGAATTTTAAGAAGAGCGGTTCGCCACGGCTATATGCTTGGGCTCAAAGAGCCGTTTATGTACGGGCTTGTCGATATTCTCGTAAATATTATGGGCGGGCACTACACCTATCTTGAAGAGAAAAAAGAGAGTGTAAAGCAGCTTATGCAGCTTGAAGAGGAGCGCTTTTTCGCTACCATCTCAGCCGGTATAGAGCTTTTCGAAAAAGAGCTTGCCAATACGAAAGATGTATTCAGCGGAGCGGTGGCTTTCAAGCTCTACGACACTTACGGTTTTCCGTTGGACCTAACGGAAGATATGCTCAAAGAGAGGGGGCTCTCTGTAGATATAAAAGAGTTTGAGAGGCTTATGGAACAGCAAAGAAGCAGAGCCAAAGCCGCTTGGAAAGGGAGCGGAGACGCTTCGGTAGAGGGGGACTTCAGAGAGCTTTTGGATGAGTTTGGAAAAAACAGCTTCATCGGCTATGAAAACTTGAGATCCGAGAGCAAGGTTTTGGCCCTTTTGAACGATGGTTTTGTGCGAGTGAAGTGCCTGGAACCGGGTCAAAAAGGGTGGGTGATGCTCGATGTCACACCCTTTTACGCCGAGAGCGGAGGGCAGACTGCAGATGTGGGTGCACTCTTTGAGATAGAGGGCGACAACAGGCTGGCCGAGGTGTTGGATACGAAAAAGTTTTTCGATATGAACCTGAGTGAAGTAAGAGCCGAGAGCAAGCTTTGCGAAGGAGATCTGGTAGAGGCGGTAGTCGACAGCGCACGAAAAGAGATAGCCAAACACCACAGCGCCACGCACCTTCTGCACTCAACCCTTAGAGAGATTCTCGGCTCTCACGTAACCCAGGCGGGTTCGCTTGTGGAGGCGGATCGTCTGCGGTTCGATTTCAGCCATCCGAAAGCTTTGAGCAGCGAAGAGTTGGAAGCGATAGAGAAGCGCGTTAACGAGATTGTAGAGCGCGGTATAGAGCAAGAGACCGAAGAGCTGAGCATAGAGGAGGCCAAAGCTAAAGGGGCGATGGCGCTGTTCGGCGAGAAGTATGGCCAAAAGGTGCGGGTCGTTAGTTTTGCAGATAGCTCCATAGAGCTTTGCGGCGGCACGCATGTGCGCAACAGTGCCGAAATAGGTATCTTTTTGATAACGAAAGAGAGTGGAGTGAGTGCCGGAGTAAGACGCATAGAAGCGGTCTGCGGCCATGCGGCTTATGAGCTTGTAACCTCTATGCGCAAGAGTTTGGCCAAAGTCAACGAAGCTTTGAAAGCCAAAGAGCCTCTGCAGGGGATAGAGAAGCTGAAAAGTCAGATAAAAGAGCTCAAGCAAGAGCTGAGCAGGGCCCAAAAGGGTGCAAAAAGCGAAATGAAAAAGATGAGTATCGGCGATGTAACCGTTGTCGTGGAAGAGGTAGATGCAGGCGATATAAAAGGGATGATAGACGACCTTAAAAATGCCCACGAAAAGATAGCCGTAATGCTCTTTCAAAAAAAGGGCGACAAGGTTCTCATAGCGGCAGGGCAGAAGGGTACCCAAGTAAAAGCGGGTTCGTGGGTCAAAGAGATTGCCCCTATTCTTGGCGGAGGAGGCGGCGGTCGTGACGACTTCGCGCAGGCCGGAGGAAAAGATCCGGCAAAGATAGGTGAAGCCAAAACCAAAGCTTTGGAGTATCTGAAAGAGAGCTTGTCAAATTAACATTAGGGGGAAAAGATGAAAGAGATGGCAGCAGAGTTTTTTGGAAATTACGCATTCGTGATCGTCTTCATACATGTACTCGGTGCAATCGTATGGGTCGGCGGAATGATAGCGATGCGTGTGGCGGTGCACCCGGCGTTAACCCATATAGAGGATCAAAAGGTAAGACTCGCCCGTACTCTTGAAGCGGTTAGGGGGCTCTTTGCGCTAGTTCTTCCTTTCATAGTACTGCTTCTTCTTACGGGACTTGTAATGGCGCTTGCCATAGGCT
>JALSPH010000006.1 GCA_026986055.1 Campylobacterales bacterium | reverse complement strand
TCTCACTTATGTTGCGCAATCAAACTCTCCAAAAAATCTAATTATACATCAAACAACAATCCCGGCAGATCTGCAATGGAATCCAAAAGGCAGTCGGGCTCTATACCTCTTTTCAGATCCTCCTCCCTGAACTTCCCTGTTTTGACCAAACACCCCATCAATCCTGCCCTCTTGGCCCCCAAAACATCACTCTCTATATCGTCACCCACCATTAGAACCTCATTTGGCTCAAGACCCATCGAGGTGCATGCAAGCTCGAAAAAACTCTTACTCGGCTTTCCCAAAACCATAGCCTCTTTCTCTGCAGCGAACTCCAGCAGAGCGACAAACCCGCCTGCATCCAGACTCAAAGCTCCGTCACTATCCTTGAAGTACCTGTTTTTCGCTATAGCTATAAGTTTCGCACCATCCATAAGATGTCGGAAAGCTCTGTTGAGCCTCTCGTAGGTAAAATCGGTATATGCGTCTGCGACGACGACGAAGTCCGGTCTTTGCGATTCAAACTCCCTGAAACTATCCATAACCGCTTCATAAAGCAGAAAGTACCCTTTCGATCTTTTTTCGATTAAAAAAGCGGCTGTTGCATCGAGTGCGGTAAAGATCGAATCGCTCTCTATGTCAAACCCCATTCGAAGGAGTTTTTCAAAAACCATATCGTGAGTTTTTCTTGTAGTGTTGGTAATGAATCTTATCGGGTAGTGCTCTTTTAGCTCCCTTACGGCATCTACTGCGTTGGGAATCGGAGTGTCGCCTTCATACAACACACCATCCAGATCGAGTAAAATTCCTCCAATCTCTCTCATGATGCCCTCCTCCGTTCAACCATAATAAATTATTATAGCATAACAGTTATGCAACATTTGACGATATATTTTATCAGGTATAAATGAATGAATGGTACAATAACGGCATGAATGAGATCATACAGAAAAACCCGCGCTTGAAAGTGATGCTTAGGCATGTAGAGCCGCTTATCAGAAACTATATCGACATGGCTCAATACGACTTTGAGAGATATGGACTTCACTCAAGCGCGATACTGGTACAGGCACCTCTGCGTATGCTTCTGACTCTGGAGAAAAACGTTCGCAAGACAGATATGGTGATGGCTCTTGACCAGGATCTCTTCTTCGTCATTTACCACAACACTCCGGTCTCCAAAGGTGAGATAGCTTTTAAAAAGATTCTGCGTCTATTTGCCAAAGAGGTTGCAGAGGGTGAAGTGGCTGCAGCCATAATGGAGATAGGTGAAAAAAAGATTTCACCGAAAGATATCATAGTCGCTCTAATAATCGCTCTGCACGAAGCGAAAAAAGATGACAACCCCACCCTCTTTCACGCTTCAAAAATCAGGCTTTGATACCACCTTCAACTTCGTTCAGAAGCACTCCTATTATATCGCTCATCGTAAGAATGCCGTAAATTTCGTTGTCGTCTATGACAAGCAGACGCTTGATGCTGTTTTTGACCATCATTCTCGCCGCATACTTCATATCGAGCTTTCTGGAAACCGAAACCGATGGAGTCGAGGCTATGTCATAGACGTTAAGCAGGTCTATATCCCCATCTTCTGCGACGATCGACTGCAAAATGTTTTTGAAAGTCACCAGTCCGTATGCACCATGCTTTGAACTCTTTTCGACGATCACTGCCTTCACCTTATGCTTTTTCATAAGCATCAATGCTTCACGAACCGGTGCCATCTGCGAAACTATCACCAGCTTCTCTTTCGGCGTCATCACATCCTCTACAAGCATACTCCGCTCCTTATTATAGAATCTCTTTGATCTCGCTTTCGAATTTATGGAGCTCCTCTATGTTGAGCCCCGCCACATGCCCAAGCGGAATGGTGAAAGCGAGCGAACTGTTTTCATCACTCTGCATATCCATCCCATCCTTCAGAGCCTTAAGTACTCTCATCGAAATTTTATGCGGCAGGATGAAAAGGAGTATGGAAACGCTCTCTTCAAGAGTCAAACCGAAAAAGATCTTCTTCTCCTCCAGCCCCAAACTCCTGCCGCGCATTATCGTCACGGCACCGGCACCTGCCTCTTTTGCGATCTTTATCGCCTCCTCTTCCCTCTCTTCTCCCACAATAGCAACGAGTGCAACGAATTTCATGCAGATCCTCTCCTTTGAATTGATCTCTCAGACGCCAAATGGGCCCAAATACCGTAACCCATCACCGTAATCATCGGAAAAAGCGACGCGAAAGCTATAAGTCCGAAACCGTCTATGAGAGGGTTTCTTCCTTCGATATTTTGCGCCAACCCCAACCCCAAAGCGGCCACGAGCGGAACCGTTACCGTAGATGTCGTTACACCGCCGCTATCGTAGGCTATCGGTATTATATACCTAGGTGCAAAATATGTCATTACGATAACTACTATGTACCCTACGATGATGTAGTAGTGTATCGGGTCGCCGACAACTATGCGGTATGCTCCAAGTGCTATTCCTATGGCCACTCCTATGGCGACAGCCGTACGCAGAACCGTCTGATTTATGCGTCCTTCGCTCACCTCCTGCGCTTTTATGGCTATGGCAAGAAGCGCAGGCTCTGCCATAGTGGTAGAAAAGCCTATCAAAAATCCGAAAAGGTATATGAGCAGATCGCTCTTCATAGCCGTAAGTTGAAACGCTATCGTCTCACCGATAGGGAAAAGGCCCATTTCAAGCCCCAGGATGAAGGAGTAAAGGCCCAGTATAACCAGAACGATCCCGGCTGCTATTTTATGCAGATGAGCTACCGCTTTTTTGATTACGAGGTACTGGAAAAAGAAGATGACCATCAGTATAGGCGCGACATCTTTAATGACTGCAACCAGATCCCAGAAGATATCTTTCGGATCGAACTCTCCTCTTGATTCGATAGTCTCACGTACTGCCTCTTCCATGACTACAAAAGCTGCAGTCGCACTTTCCGGAGCTACCGCATATACGATGATGCCGTAGAGTTGAACGAAGATCATCGGAGTAAGAGAAGCGAAAGCTATGAGCCCGAAGCCGTCTATAGCAGGGTTTCGTCCTTTGATCGAAGAGGCGAGCCCGATACCGAGCGCCGCTACCAGAGGCACGGTAACCGTAGATGTCGTCACTCCGCCGCTGTCATACGCAAGACCTATTATCTCTTTCGGGGCAAAAAATGTTATGGCGACGACAAGAACGTAGCCGGTGATGATATAGTAGTGAAGAGGGTGGCCCGTCAAGATACGAAAGACCCCCAAAGCTATAGCAAAACCTACCGAAAAAGCGACGGTCATTCTAAGAAAATAGGCATCTATCTTTCCATCGCTTATAGAGGCGGCTTTGTCGGCTATGGCTATGAGTGCAGGCTCGGCTACGGTTGTCGAAAATCCTATAGTAAACGCAAAAAGAAGTAACCAAAAGAGCGACCCCTTTTTGGCGAAGTCGACTGCAAGATTCTCTCCTATAGGGAAAATGCCAAGTTCAAGCCCTCTTATAAAAAGAGCCAGACCGACAGCGACTATAAAGAGGCCTGCAACGATGGAGTAGAGATTTTGCGGAACTTCCTGAACGATTAGAGCCTGAAAGAAAAGGACTACGGCGACTATAGGGAAAAGATCTTTGAAAGAGTTTTTTAAATCTGATAGAAATATTTTAACAGCTTCATTCACTCTCTACCCCTTTTCTCGTTCTGATTGTAACAAAATTTACAATGTTTTTTTTGAGTAAAAAAGAGAGATCGAAAAGATGAGATCTACGGCTTATCATAAATATAATTTTTCGATATAATTACAGACAATGCTTATAACTCATAGTTGAAATAAAAAAATTTCCGTTTCAAACGATATATAGATATCGTAGTATCAGTTTTGAAGGCGCTGGATGAAGCTTCTGTTTAGAAAAAATCTCTGGACACTCTTTTACATACTCTTTGGCATGGGGTTGGCACTGCTCTTTCTGATCTCGTACATGCAGTACAAGAATGTGGAAAAAGATCTGCGCAAAGAGCTCTGCTACCTGAGCAACGCTACGAAAGAGGCGACAAAAAACTACTTCATACAGCAGGAAGTGATACTGAATATTCTTGCAAAACAGCTGTTTGATCGTGAAGGAAATATTGAGGATACAGAAAAGATTCAGACTCTATTTCGACAACTTCTTCAGATCAACCCTTCACTCGCAGGCTTTGCGGTCATAGACCCTGACGGAAATGTGATGGTGGCAAGCACGGGTAAGGATATCTCAAAACTACCGAATCTCAAACATCAGAAAGAGAGCTGCCACTCTTTCAAAATGGCTCTAAAGAGAAAACGACCCGTCATAGGAAGAGCCTTTTTCGACAAAGCGATGGAGAGATGGATACTTCCGGTTCACAAATCCGTTCGTAACGAAACCGGAAAAATAGTCGCCGTAATATCCGCCGGTCTCCATCTGGACAATACAAGATCTATCTGGAAATCGCTTACCGAACCGGGTACGGAGCTGGAGATTTTTCTGGATGATACATGGTACAGAATTTACCACAGCGACAAACCGCCGTCACTATACCCCCATCTTTACGACAAACCCGTAACTTCCATAGACAGAGAGGAGAAAGAGGCGGGCGGTGCACTGAAAAAAGAGGCGGGAGTCACCTTCGAAGATCTTAAAAAAAGCGGTAAGTGCGTCATCGTTACATTCTACTCTCCCCAAGAGGAAGAGGAGCATCTTGTCAGCTGGCAATATCTACCGGAGTTCGGAGTCTGGATCCACTACCATATGCCGACAAAAAAGATACTGCAGAAGGTTCTTAATTACTGGATGATCAATGCTGTATCCTTCATATTCATATTCTTCGTAGTCTACTACCTCTTCTATACGATAAACGCTATAGAGAAGAAAAAATCGAAAGAGCTTTTACATCAAGCTATGCATGACAACCTTACAAAACTTCCGAACAGAATGTATCTGCAAAAAAAGATAGACTCTTGGATATACGATGGGGCTCCGCCCTTTAGTGTCGGTTTCATAGACCTTGACAATTTCAAAAACATAAACGACAGCGTAGGACACCATTATGGAGATTTGATACTCATTGAGGTGGCAAAACGTCTACGTGCTTCAATGCCTAAAGGAACGATGGTGGTAAGACACGGCGGTGACGAGTTCATAATGCTTTGCCACGAGTACGACATGGAAAGACTCAGTCAAAATGCACGTCTGCTCATAGAGGCTATTTCACAACCATATGAAGTAGAAGGTATGGAGTTCACGATAGGGGTAAGCATCGGTATAAGCCGCTACCCGCTTGATGGAACCAAACTCTTCGAACTGCTCAGTGCCGCAGATATCGCAATGTATCATGCCAAACGCTCCAAAAATAGTTTCGCTTTCTTCACAAGCGAGTTGAAGTCTTTGCGAAACCGCTACTCTTTAATAGAACAGGAGCTGAGAAACGCTATAGAGAAAGAGGAGTTGACGCTTGTATACCAGCCACAGATGCAAAGAGAGGGCTCTTTGCACGGCGTCGAAGCGTTGGTCAGATGGGAGAACGAAAAGTTGGGAGTTATCCACCCGGAAGAGTTC
>JALSPH010000005.1 GCA_026986055.1 Campylobacterales bacterium | reverse complement strand
CGTAAAGTCTCCTGAGCCCAAAGAAGAGGCCAAAAAGAGCGAAAAAGAGAGTGTGGCAGAAGCCGAAAAAAGAGAAGCCAAAGAGGTCAAGAAGAGTGAGGAGGCTCCTGTCGTAGAAGAGAAGGAGTCTGCTGAAGCGAAGGTAGTGAAAGAGAAAGAGAGTGCTCCTTCGAAAAAGGCCGAAGAGGCCAAACAGGAGGCTGTAGAGGAGAAGAGAGATAAGGAGCCTCAAAATGGGAGTACGGAGACTGAGAAAGAGAGTGTTGCCAAAGAGGAGTCCAAAAAAGAGGAGCCCAAAGAGGTAAAAGAGAGTGTGGCGGAAGCTTCCGTAAAGAGGCGTCGCGGCATATTCATAGTCAAAAAGAAACGACCCAAGGTTACCGAGACGAAGTCTGAAACCTCCTCTATCAAAAAGAGCGAGATAGCTCTTGAAAATCGCATAGTCGCCTCCGCGGACGAGTCGTTGGTAGGGAAAAAGCCCAAGAAAAAAGCCAAAAAACCGGCGCCAGCCCCAGGCTCCAAAGAGAGCGGAGTCAAACTCAATCTGCTCGAAGATAGAGATATAGGAAGTTCAAACGTGATTCCGGTCGACTACTCTACCGAAGAGGTAGTGCTTCCGGACTTCAGTGAAGAGCTGGGCCGCATGGAAGAGCCCAAATCACCCGTAACTCTCAAGCCCGAACAGCCGCGGCAGAAGCAGCCTGTAGGGCGTAGAGGCCCGCAAAAAAGAGGAAGCCGCAGCGTAAGTCGTACGGCACCGAAAAAGCGCCACAAAAGAGTGGAGAAAGAGAGTGCCGTGTCATCGGTAGTGAGTATTCCCGAAGAGGTGAGAGTATATGAGTTTGCGGAAAAGGTAGGAAAAACTACCGGAGAGGTTATAAAAGTCCTTTTCGCTCTGGGCAAGATGGTAACTAAAAACGACTTTTTGGAAAAGGATGAGATAGAGATTTTGGCCGAAGAGTTCGGTGTGGAAGTCAAAACTATCAACCCTCTCGATGAGCTCGATTATGTAAGTGCCTACGATGCCGTAGAAGATGAGTATCTTGAAGAGAGGCCGCCGGTAATTACGATAATGGGGCATGTCGACCACGGAAAGACATCTCTTCTCGACAAGATCAGGGAGTCCAAAGTAGCCGAGCGCGAGGCGGGCGGTATAACCCAGCATGTCGGAGCCTACCAAGTCGAAAAAGATGGCAAAAAGATCACCTTCATAGATACGCCGGGTCACGAAGCTTTCACGGAGATGAGAGCACGCGGTGCCCAGGCTACCGATATCGTCATTATCGTCGTGGCCGCAGACGACGGGGTAAAACCTCAGACAATAGAGGCTTTGAACCATGCAAAGGCTGCCGACGTCCCTATGATAATAGCGATAAACAAAATCGACAAGCCGGATGCAAACCCCGATATGGTCAAGTCTCAACTTGCAGAGCTTGGCTATATGCCTGTAGATTGGGGCGGAGAGTATGAGTTTGTGGAGGTTTCCGCCAAGACCGGCCAAGGTCTTGACGATCTGCTTGAGACAATCTTGCTGCAAGCGGAGATTATGGAGCTTAAAGCCAACCCTAAACGTCTTGCAAAAGCTATCGTGATAGAGAGCTCTTTGGAGAAGGGTAGAGGGCCGGTAGCCACCGTCATAGTCAAAAACGGAACTCTTCATGTAGGAGACCATGTCATATGCGGCAGAACCTTCGGGCGGGTCAGAACCATACTGAACGACCTTGGAAAACAGGTCAAGCAGATAGGGCCGAGCGATCCCGGCGTTGTAGTCGGACTACATGAGGTCCCGGGTGCAGGCGAGATCATGGTAGCTATGGAGAGCGACAAAGAGGTAAGGGAGCTTGCCCAGAAGCGTGCCGAGTACCTGAGACAAAAAGAGCTCTCGAAGAGTACGAAAGTGACACTTGACGAGCTTAGCGCTCTGATAGCCGAAGGGCAGATAAAGTCTCTGCCTGTAATAGTGAAAGCGGATGTGCAGGGCTCTTTGGAGGCGATAAAAGGGAGCCTCGAGAAGCTTAAAAACGAAGAGGTCAAGATCGAGATCATCCACTCCGGTGTCGGCGGTATAACGGAGAGCGACGTAGCTTTGGCAAATGCCGACCAAAATGCGGTCATACTTGGGTTCAACGTAAGGCCTACGGCCAAGATAAAAGAGAAAGCGAAGCAGCTTGGAGTGGAGATAAAGACATACTCCATCATATACGATTTGATAGATGATGTAAAAGCGCTTCTAAGCGGATTGATGAGCCCTGTTATCAGCGAAGAGGGAATAGGCCAGGCCGAGGTTCGCGAAACGTTCAGCGTAGCCAAAGTGGGGACTATCGCAGGATGTATCGTAACGGATGGAGTTATCAGAAGAAATGCGAAAGCCCGCCTCATCAGAGACGGTGTAGTCATATACGATACGAGAATAAGTTCGCTCAAACGCTTCAAAGACGACGCGAAAGAGGTCGGCAAAGGGTATGAGTGCGGTCTTATGCTCGAGAATTTCAACGACATCAAAGTGGGTGACGTTATAGAAGCCTACGAAGAGAAAGAGGAGAAAGCGACTCTATGACGGCAGAAGAGATAAAACGCCATAGAACCGAGTCGATTTTGCGGGAGCTGATTCCCGAGGCTCTTTCGCAACTTGCAGATGAGAGATTGAGAGGGCTTACCGTAACCGAAGTGGTATGCAGCCGCGGACGAAACGATGCCGACGTATATCTTGACCCTACAGGAGTGGAAGAGGCAGACCAGAAGGTCATTCTAAAGCAGCTTAAAAAGGTCACGAAGGGTCTTGAAGCCTACTGTCTGAAGGCTGAAGGTTGGTTCAAGTCACCGAAATTTCACTTCAAGTTCGACCGTGAGCTTGAGCGTGTGAAGAGAATGGACGAACTCTTCTCCATTATCGAAAAGGAGATCAAGTGAGCGTCGAAGAGGAGGTGAGAAAGGTAGTGGAGTCCCACGGGGCTAAACTCTACGACACCGAAACCGTCAGTGAGGACGGCAGAACGATCTACAGGGTTTATATCCTTAAAGATGGCGGAGTCGACCTGGATCTTTGTGCCGATATAAGCAGAGACCTATCGCCTATGCTCGATGTCTACCCTCCCGTAAGCGGTCAGTACTATCTAGAGGTAAGCTCTCCGGGTGTGGAGAGAACTCTGAAAAAACCTGAACACTTCATCAACTCCGTAGGAAGCGACGTTCGTTTGAAACTTAGCAGCGGCGATGTAGTGAAGGGAAAGCTTCTTGGGTTTGAGAACGGAAAAGTGCTGCTTAAGACCTCCGTGGGCAAAGAGGAGTTTCCTCTAAGCGAAATAAGAAAAGCCCGTACCTATTTTGAATGGTAATATTGGAAGACTCCTTCTATATGCGCCTCGCTCTTAGTGAAGCGTGGAAATATCAACTTCTTACATACCCAAACCCCGCCGTAGGAGCCGTCGTTGTGGACGGATGCGGCAAAATCCTCGCTCGAAATGCTCATAAAGAGGCAGGCAAAGCCCATGCCGAACTGCTTGCCATAAGAGACGCCTACACACATTTGAGCGAAGATGAGAGTTTGAAAGATATAGAAGATGCCGCATACCTTCATAAAGAGCTTACAGGACGCTCCAAAACACTTTTCAACGATTGCACCATATACGTTACTTTGGAGCCTTGCAACCATCACGGAAAGACACCTCCCTGCAGCAAACTCATAGCAGACCTTGGCTTTAAAAGAGCGGTTATAGGGGTCAAAGATCCAAACATCGATGCAGCGGGCGGGGCCGAGTATCTTAGGAGTCGTGGCGTTGAGGTAAAAATCGGTATCCAGAAGGCTCGTTGCGAAGATCTTATAGAGCCTTTTTTGAAATGGCAAGAGGGAAGATTTCTCTTTTTCAAGCTTGCGCAGACACTAAACGGTGTTATAGATGGAGGGGTAATAAGCTCCATGGAGTCCAGAAAGTGGGTTCATAAAGTAAGATCGAAGGTCGACAGGCTTGTTATCGGAGGAAATACCGTCAGAGTCGATCGCCCGCTTTTGGATTGCAGACTTAGCGGCGGAAGGGCACCGGATATCTCGATTTTGACAAGAGATTTTAATAAGATAGAGAAAGATACTCCACTTTTTAGCGTAGAGAATAGAAGGGTCGATTTTATAGGCGATATCAAGGAGCTTCCAAAGAGGGGTCTTGTGATGGTCGAAGGGGGCGGAGGTACCTTGAGAGCTTTGAAAGGGCAGATAGATTGGATGGTTCTATTTGTTGCCCCGTTTATCAAAGAGGGAATGGGATATAATGGCACATTTGGTTTTGAAGTTGTGCACCAAGGCAGCATGGCAGAAGATGTAATATTATGGTTAAGGGCCGAAGATGGAAGATAAGAGGCAAAAGCAGGAGAAGATCGTATCGATGTTCGACGAGATCGCATCGACATACGACGTTACGAACAGAGTTTTGAGTATGGGGATAGACAAGTCGTGGCGCAAAAAGGGGTGCGACAAAACCTTTCAACTTCTGGATAGGCAGGATGATTTGACCGTGTTGGATGTCGCTTGCGGTACCGGAGATATGCTTCAGTGGTGGAGAGATAGGGGCGAGAGTGCAGGTGTCACTTTCAAGCGCTTTATAGGAGTAGACCCCTCCGAAGGGATGCTGAAGGTTGCCAAAGAGAAGGTCGACTATGCCGATTTTGTCGTCGCAAAGGCGCAGGAGATGCCCATAGAAGAGAACACCTCCGATATACTCTCCATAAGCTACGGGATAAGAAACGTAGTCGACAGACAAGAGGCGATAAACGAGTTTTACAGGGTATTGAAGCCGGGCGGCATGGTTGTGATATTGGAGTTTACCAAAAGAGAAGATAGGGGACTCAAAGGAAAAGTAGTAGATTTTTACATGCAAAAAATATTGCCGACCATAGGCGGTCTGGTAAGTAGAAACTACGAAGCTTACAGATATCTGCCCGACTCTATAGAAGGTTTCTTGACTACGGATATGTTAAAGAGCGAACTTGAAAAGGCGGGCTTTACGGTAGAGTACACGCAATCCTTTTCTATGGGTATATCGACACTGATTATCGCAAAGAAGTGATGCAGACCTTAACCGTTTCGAAACTCAACGAGCAGATCAAGTCCCTTCTGGAGTCTACATTCGTTCAGGTAAGAGTCGAAGGGGAGATCTCTCGCGTCACATACCATAGCAGCGGTCATATCTACTTTACGATCAAAGATGAAAGAAGCAGCCTCTCATGCGTAATGTTTCGCTCGAGTGCCGCAAGACTCAAGTTCAGACTCGAAGAGGGCGCTCATGTAGTGCTAAGCGGCGCGATAACTGTCTATGTGCCCCGAGGAAACTATCAGATGATGGTTCAAACGGCAGAGCCGTACGGAGCCGGTGCCCTTGCCGTAGCTTTCGAGCAGCTGAAAAAGAAGCTGCAAGAGGAGGGACTCTTTAACGCAGAGCGTAAAAAAGAGATACCGAAAGTCATAAGAAAGGTTGCGGTCGTCACCTCCAAAACCGGTGCCGCTATACAGGATATCATAAGAGTGGCGCAAAAGAGGTGGCCTCTTGTGAAGATAGTCGTCGTCGATACGCTGGTACAGGGAGAGGGGGCTAGTAGCGAGATTGCAAGGCATATATCGTATGCCGACCGATTGGG
>JALSPH010000004.1 GCA_026986055.1 Campylobacterales bacterium | reverse complement strand
TTATAAGAAGAGCCCTTAGAGGTACTCCCACCTGTATAGCGGCAAGCCCTATTCCGTTGCTCGCCATCATCGTTTCGTTCATATCGTCAAGAAGCTTGTGCAATTTGTCGTCAAATTCGGTTACAGGCTTGCTCTGCTGCTTGAGACGCTTATCCGGATATACAAGAATCGGCAACTTCATCTTAAATCTCTATATCCTGTGGGCAAAATCCGCACGCCTCGTCACTCTTTCTGGCTATCTCCACACCCTCCAGGGCGCAGACTATGGTCTGCTCCGTAGATCTGTCAAGGTCCACCCGTGCTATTCCTATCTCCACATCGAGCATGATCTCCTGGTCTCCTACGAAAAAGTTTGTGTTTCCCACCAGGTCCTTGAGACGCTCGGCGGCAAGCTTTGCGTTTTGCAAAGATGTATGGCGCATAAGTATGGCGAAAACCCCGTCGTCGTAGTGGGCTATAAGGTCGCTTCTGCGTGACGTTTTAAGAAGCAGCCTTGCTATCGTCCGCAAAACGAGGTGGCGAACTTTGGGGCTCTCTATCCGGCTCAAAACCTCGTCGCTCGCCTTTACCATCATGACGGTGCTGTCGTGCCTGAACTCCTTTATGAGCTTCTCCTCCTGCTTCAGCTTTTTAAGCAGGTAGTTCTTTTTGTAGACACCGTACTTCTCGTCGTGTATGGCATGGTCTTGCACTTCGTGTACCAGCTCGCTCGTAGCTTCGTACCTCTCTTTCAGCTCGCCCGCCTCTTTCTTTATGATCCTGCCCATCGTCTGAATATCTTTTCTGGTCGACTCAAGCAGAGTATTCAGTGCCCCCTTGTCGGCTATCGCCTCCACTTCAAAGCGCCTCTTCTCTATCAACGCTTCAAGGTGTTTGAGGTTTTTGTATAGAAGGTTTATGTGCTGAAGAAACTTTTTTACGTTGGAGAAGGCATCCTTTAGGTACTGCTCCAGTACACCCTGATGCTCTTCGTCTCCCGCATCTTCGAGTTCGAGCAGATGGAGAATCCGCTTTCTGAAAGCGGGCGGCTTGTTATCCAGAAGTTTGTCGAAGTATGCGTCGAAGTTCGAGGGAGTCGGCGGTATGCTCTGGCGCACCATCTCTTCCATCACCTCGCGCGCATAACTCTCAAGCTCGCTGGTGGGTTCGTTAAGCCCTTTCGCCCGATAGCTCTTCTCCATCCTCACACCCTCTTCTACTTGAAGCTACGCTCTAGAACCCGGTCGATAAGCCCGTACTCTTTCGCCTCTTCGGCACTCATGAAAAAGTCTCGCTCCGTATCTTTTTCGATAGTCCGAATGCTCTTTCCGGTACGCTCGCTCATAATCTTGTTCAGGTACTTTTTGAGCCTTAGTATCTCTTTGGCCTGAATCTCGATATCGGTAGCCTGTCCCTGCGCACCGCCGAGAGGCTGGTGAATCATAATACGGGAGCTTGGAAGCGCGTAACGCTTCCCTTCCGTTCCGGTACAGAGCAAAAACGCGCCCATAGATGCGGCCTGTCCTATACATATCGTGACTATGTCGGGCTTTATGTAGTTCATCGTATCGTAGATACTGAAACCGCTTGTTATGACTCCGCCCGGAGAGTTTATGTAAAGATATATATCTTTGTCCGGGTCTTCCGCCTCCAAAAAGAGAAGCTGCGCCACTATCGAGGAGGCTACGTTATCGTCTATGGGGCCGCTCAGCATTATGATGCGGTCTTTCAGGAGCCTTGAATATATATCGTAAGAGCGCTCACCGCGTCCGCTCTTTTCGATTACAAATGGGATGTAACTCATACTTCTTCTTTTTCTTTGGTCTCTTCTTTGCTTTGACTCTTTTCGTTTTTATCGTTCAGCAGCTTGGTCAAAAGCCTATCTTCTATCATCGCCATCTTTATAGCGGGCAGTAGGTTTTGCTTCTGATAATACTCGAAAGTCTGCTGAGGATCCTGACCCATACTCATAGCTTCGTAGTAGATGGTCTGCATCATCTCCTGTTCGCTCACGTCCACACCCTCTTTACGGGCCAACGCATCGACTATGAAGGTGGCTCTCACGCTCTTTTCGGCATCCTCTCTCAAAGACTCTCTGAGCTCTTTGACCTTCTCTTCGTTGTTTCTCAGCTCTTCGAGCTCCTCTTCGCTCATCTGCTGAACTTTGTTGCGCAGAGCCATCTCGATCTCTTGGTCGACGACGCTTTGGGGAAGGTCGAATGTGAACTTCTCCACAAGAGCCTCTACGAGTTTAGGCTTCAGCTCCTCGTTGTAGAGCTTGCTGAGCTTCTCGCTTCTAATCTGCTCTTTGACCTCTTTTTCAAGCTTTTCGAGAGTCGCCTCTTCATCTCCCGGAAGAAGTTTTTTTGCAAGCTCGTCATCTATCTTTACGGGCTGCTTGACCTTTATGTCGTGAAGCTTTATCTCGAACTCCACCTCTTTACCGGCAAGCTCCTTGTTGCCGTAATCTTCGGGGAACGTTACCTTTATGCGTCTGCTCTCACCCTTTTTCATCCCCTTCATCTGCTCTTCGAAGCCGGGTATGAACTGGTTGCTTCCTATGCGAAGCTCGAAATTCTCCGCTTTTCCTCCCTCAAAAGGCTTGCCGTCGAGAAATCCTTCGAAGTCGAAAACCGCCATATCGCCATCTTCAAGACCTCTGTCCTCTTCCAGCGACTCGAAAGGCGCCTGAGCTTCCGCAAGCTCCTTTATGCGCTCTTCTACCTCTTTTTTCGTTACGCGAGGAGTCTTCACTTCCGGAACCAGCTCTTCGACTCCCTCTATCTCGATTTCGGGGCGAAGGCTAAGCTTGAGCTCTACCTCTATCTCCTCTTCGCCTCTTTCGAACTTGGTCACCGCCGGCTCGCCTATTATCTTGTCGGCATCGAGATTGAGCTCTTTGCTGGCGCTGTTCAGAACATCACGCAGAGCTTCCGCTTCCGCATCTTGCACAAGCCTCTCTCCGAGGCGCTTTTTAACGACCGATACCGGTGCCTTTCCGGGACGGAACCCGTCTATATTCATCTGCTTTGCCGCCTGTTTGGCGATCTTCTCAACCTTTTTGTCGATATCGCTTTTGGCGATCTTCGCTTCGACGCTTACGTTGGCGCTGTCCGTTTTGGTGGCAGTGACTTCCATAAATCCATGATCCTTTTATTGGTTGTGTTAAAAATGATAGTGCATTATTTTACCCAAAGTTACATTATAAGTCCACAACCTGTAGAAGTCCATAACATTCGGCACTACGGGAAGCGTTCAAAAGGTATACCGAAAGTTTGTAGAGAAGAAGTTTACAATCACCTTTATACGGACCCGAAGTCATCAACTCGCTTTATGAGAGTTGTCGGTCGTCACCGTGCCTTTTTTGCCGATCTTGCATGGTTAGGCTATTTCGGAATCTCTAGCCTCAACCAGCGCCAACTCATCACTCTTCTTCATCTCCACTCTATACAGGTCATATTGGTTTTGCAGATTGAGCCATAACTGCGGGGTCGTGCCGAAATACTTCGCCAGCTTTAGTGCCATTTCCGTTGTGATGCCACGTTTTTCGTTAACCAATTCGTTGATTGCACGAAAAGAGGTATGAAGCGCTTTGGCAAGATGGCTCTGCGTAATCCCCAGCGGCTTCAAAAACTCTTCTCTCAGCACCTCTCCGGGATGGGTCGGTTGCCTCTTAATTTCAGTCATCTCTATCTCCTAATGGTAGTCTGTAATGATCACATCGTAAGCGTTGCCATCTTCAAAGGCAAATACGATCCGATACTGCCTGTTAATACGGATAGAGTATTTTCCTTTTAGTTCACCCTCCAAAGCTTCCAGTCTGTTAGCCGGCGGTACTCGCAAATCCTCCAACATACAGGCGGCATTGAGATAGTCGAGTTTGCGCAATGCCGTTTTGTGTATAGTCGAAGGTATTTTTCTGCTTTTGGCTGTTCGGTAAAAGGATTCCGTCTCTTTATCCGCAAACGTTTTAATTATAGAACATTATAACATATAGTGTTATATATATCAAATGTTATCTAAGAAGGTTAGGATTAAACTTGGTGATGTGGTATTTATGATAGTTCTACACGGGATTTGCATGGTATATATTGTAGCCCTCTATTACCGAATATATCGTAAGTGATTTCTTTAACTACGTTGCCGCTTACATCGCTTACATCTTTAAAGCTGCCGACTTGATTGTAGGCGGTTTATCTTGTCGTCGTGGCTTTGCACCCTAAAAACATTTGCATGCATAGTCAAAAAATTTCTTATCGTTGGTCATGATCTTATATTTTCGATTTATCGCCTGTGCGATCAGCATCCGATCAAAGGGATCTTTATGGTATAAAGGCATCGTATCAAGAGGCAATGCATCTTCCGCGCTAAAAGACAAAAGTTCAAATCCGCTCTCTTTTGCAATTGAAACGGGATCAAAATCGACGGAGAGTTTTCCCAGCGAAGACTTTATCATCAATTCGATCATAGAAACGGCACTTACATAGATCGTATTGCTTAGAGTTTCTAACGCTTCTCTTTGTTTGGAGGAGAGTCTATCCGGCGCTGCGATCGCCCACAAAAAAATGTGTGTATCGATGATAATTTTCACGCATTTCCTCCATAAAAGAGCGCTTCGATATCTTTATCCTCTTCCATTAGATTCTCAGGAACGGCGAACTTCCCCTCCAAAAGCCCCAGCTTCCTTTTCCCTGTAGGCTTATGTATAACAAGGTCGGCAATGGGAAGGTTGTTTTTGGCGATCACGACCTTCTCACCGTGATAGACCATGTCGATCAATTTAGAAAGATTGGCTTTTGCTTCGGAGATATTGACGATCATGAGCAGGCTCCTTTTTAGGTCCATTCTACCATAGTTGGTCAACCTGGTCAAGTTTTTGTAGAGTTCCATAACATTTGACGCTACGGCCATACGGCCGTAGGCGCATTCGAAACACCACACAAGATAGTCGTTACCGTCATAAAGATGCGGGTATATTGTCGGTATTTCAACCAAAAATCGCTATACTTACGACAATATAAACAAAAAGTTCAAAGAGTTTTCATGGATAAAGAGAGTGCGAAAAGGTTCGAAGAGGCGGTTACGACGATTTTGGAGCTCATAGGCGAAGACCCGAAGCGAGAAGGGCTGGCGAAGACTCCCCATAGAGTCTTTAAAGCTTTCAAACATATGTGCGAAGGGTACGATATGGACCCAAAAAAGGTGCTCGGGGACGCGCTTTTTGAGAGCAGCAACGACGAGATGGTGCTTGTGCGAGACATAGAGTTCTATTCGCTCTGCGAGCACCACCTTCTGCCCATCATAGGCAGAGCCCATGTAGCCTACATACCCGACGGCAGGGTCGTAGGGCTCAGCAAAATTCCCCGCATGGTAAACATCTTCGCAAGGAGGTTGCAGATCCAAGAGCAGATGACCGAACAGATAGCGGACGCCATAACAGAGACCATTAAGCCCAAAGGGGTTGCGGTAGTCCTGGAGGCAAGGCATATGTGCATGGAGATGAGAGGTGTCGAAAAGATCAACTCCACGACCGTCAGCTCGGCTCTGCGGGGGCTTTTCAAAAGCGATGCAAAAACCCGCGAAGAGTTCATGAGTATGGTGAACGCGCCGCTGCGCCCAAGATACTGATGCCGCTCAAATCGCTGCGAAAAAGGGTGAAAGCCATATCCCT
>JALSPH010000003.1 GCA_026986055.1 Campylobacterales bacterium | reverse complement strand
GCTTCTTTTTATGCCTGGAATCAACCTTCTTGAGTGGGAAGATAGCAGAGCCATTCCCTATGAGATCATCTTTTTGTTCGGAGCAGGTTTTTCCATAGCGGCCGCTTTTGGATCTACCCATCTGGCCGAAGCGATAGCACAGAAGTTGGAGTTTGTCCACTCTCTTCCTCTTTGGCTCACTCTTGCGGTTATCGCTCTTGTCATCAGCTTTTCAACAGAGATTACGAGCAACACGGCACTCACCTCCATAGCACTGCCGGTAATGGCCCAGCTATACGGCCCCGAAAACCCTACCACTATGCTCATTTTGATGGTATCTACCGTTGCGGCCAGCTACGCTTTCATGCTCCCTATCGCTACTCCTCCGAACGCTATCATCATGAGTTCGCGCATCATAAAGGTAAAAACGATGGCGAGCTTCGGTTTTTTCATAGATTTGATAGGCGTTGTCGTAGTCTCAGCTACTGCATACACTCTTTGGCGTATGGTGCTTTAGGGGGCAAGAGTTGGAAATTTTGAAACAGAAAGTCAAAGAGCTCGAGAGTATGAAGAGCTACCCCGAAACCATCTATTTCAAAGGAAACCCGGACCTTCTTTTACGGACAAAAGTTGCAATAGTCGGCAGCAGAAGAGCTTCGCAATACTCTCTACAGGTGACCTACCGTTTGGCAAGGGCTCTTGCAAAAGCGGGTGTGGTAGTAGTGAGCGGTGCTGCCATGGGAGTGGACGCTTCCGCACACAGGGGTGCGGGAGCGAAGAGTACGATAGCCGTGCTCCCTTGCGGTATAGATCTGAAATATCCGGCCGTCAACGCCGATCTGATAGAGGAGATTGGAGAAAAGGGGCTTCTGCTTAGTCAGTTCATACCGGGATTCAAAGCTACTCCATGGAGTTTTGTAACAAGAAACGAGGTAGTGGTTGCGCTATCAAAGGTGCTTGTAGTGACAGATGCTGCTCTTGAGAGCGGCTCCATGAGAAGCGTGGAGTTCGCCAAAGAGATGGGCAAAAAGATTTACGTTCTGCCTCATAGACTTGGAGAGAGTGAAGGGACCAACATGTTGCTCAAAAGCGGGGACGCCGAAGCGATTTACGATATAGAGGAGTTTGCACAGATCTTCACGGATGGCCCCCTTTTGCCGAGAGAGTGCGACCCGTTTATGGAGTTTTGTAAAAAACAGCCTACATACGAAGAGGCTCTGGAGAGGTTTTCCCAGGAGCTTTTCGAAGCGGAGCTTGAGGGCAAGATAGTCGTAAAGAGCGGTAGAGTCTTTCCAATTTATGACTGATTTTTCAGAGCACTCGATTTTTTATCTCTTCCAATCGTGCGTATAGATTGCTTATGAGTGTAAAAGCGTCCTCTCCATCGGTGGGGTACTCCACGACGCAATCTTCCGTTTCGGGCTTTCCCAATGCTTCGATGATCGTCTTGTGGACGTTTTGCGCTCCGTTCCAGTCGGTTCCCGGAAGCAGGGCAATAAGCTTACCGTCGATATAAAAGAGTCTGTCGCTTCCTCTCAACAGAGGTTGTACCAGCTCTCTTATTCTCTCTTCATCTTCGTCGGGTATCTGAATGAGAAGAAGTGAGAAAATCTGGTCGTAACCCTCTCTCGAGAGGCGTTTGATGAAGTCTATATGGTACTCCACAAGAGTCTTTAGAAGCTCCCTGTATCCGAGAATTTTGTCAGGCATATCATATCCTTGAGATTATTGTCATCTATATCGTATAATATCAAAAAAGGGGCATACGATGAAAAGAGCTGCCGTTCTCATTATTTTACTATCCTTTATATCGACATTAAGCGGTGGAAACTTTACCCTGAAAAGTCCCGATCTTTCAGGACAGTTGTCGATGGAACAGGTCTATAACGGGTTTGGGTGTAAAGGAAAAAACATATCGCCTGAATTGATATGGAGCGATGAGCCTAAGGGTACGAAGAGTTTCGCCGTTACGGTGTACGACCCGGACGCGCCTACCGGAAGCGGGTGGTGGCACTGGCTTGTTTTCAATATTCCATCATCGGTTCACCGCCTTCCAAGAGGTGCCGGTGATCCTTCGAAAAATCTCCTTCCAAAAGGGGCGGTGCAGAGTGTAACAGACTTTGGAAAGCCTGGTTTCGGTGGTGCTTGTCCTCCACAAGGCGACAGAGCTCACAGATATATCTTTACGGTTTATGCACTCGATGTTCCATCTTTGCCGCTCGGTCCTGATGCTTCGCCGGCTCTAGTAGGTTTTATGCTGCAAAAACATGCGTTGGCGAAAGCCTCTCTCATCTCATATTACGGCAGGTAAAAGTGGCACTATATCTATTTGCCGGGCTCTCTCTTCTGTTGATAGCGGTTTTGTCGATAAGGGCGTACAGGATAGACAAAGATGCCACAACCCTTGTTGTAGGTCTGGCCCTAACGGCAGCTGCGGCATTTTATACCGGCTTTACAAGAACGATGCTGGTCTACAAACCGATCATGGTACTTCATATAGCTCTTACACTATACTGCTGGTATGGAGTTTTTCTATATCTACTAAAAAGAAAGATAGACTTCTACGCGCTTTTTTCACCTCTTGGGACTATCGCACTATTCTTTCTTGTAGCGTTCTATTTCAAGGAGCAGTAGTTTGGAAAAGAGGAGAGTGGCAGCCATAGACGTAGGACTAAAAAGGGTGGGAGTCGCCATAAGCCTTGACGGCAGAAGCGCTCTTCCCCAACAACCGATTTTGCGTAAAAACAGGAAACAGGCTGCAGGAGAGGTGGATCGGTTTTTAAGAGAGTGGAGGGTAGATCTTCTTGTGGTCGGACTTCCAAAGAGCGGAAGCAGCGCCGAAGAGATGCAAAGAAGGATCCGCCACTTCGTATCTCTTTTGGATTTCAAAGGAGAGATAGAGTTTATGGATGAGTACGGAAGCAGCGTAGAGGCGGTTGAGAGAATGAAGGGAATAACCCGTCAAAAAAGAGACGGAAAGATAGATTCGATCGCGGCACAAATCATTCTGGAGCGTTATCTTCAAAAAGGTAGGAGTTAGCCTCTTTCTCTTCACTTTTTTCAACCTCTTCACCAAAGAGTACAACGCGGTTCCTTCCACCTCTTTTGGCTTTGTAGAGCGCTATGTCTGCAAATTTTATCGCTTCACGTAGTGATGCGGTGTTTTCAGGGTAGAGGCTTATTCCGATGGAGACTGTCGATGTGACGTTTTTGTCACCTATCGATATAGGTATCTTGGCAAACATCGTTCTTATTTTCTCGGCCACTCTCAATGCACCTTCGTAGGATGCTTCGTGCAGAAGCACTACAAACTCCTCCCCTCCATATCTTGCGGCAATGTCGGAGCTTCTGATCTCATGGTTTATACACTCTACAAGAAGCTTAATAAAGCTGTCGCCTATATCGTGCCCGTAAGTGTCGTTTATCATCTTGAAAGAGTCGATATCGAGCATCATAACCGCATATTTGGACGTTTTCCTATCGGCTTGTTTGTTGATTTTGTCGATAACCTCTTCCAGAAATTTTCTGTTGTAAAGGCCGGTAAGCCCGTCTCTGACAGACCTCTCTTTAAGTTTTTGCATAAGTATCTTGCTCTCTATGACCGGTTTGCTGTTTTCAAGGTAGTACATCAAAACCGTCTCTTCTCTTTTGTAAAGATTTACTTTCTCTTTATCGTTTGAGAGCATCATTATCACCACACTGTAAGTAGAGGTGATATCGAAAGGGATACAGTAGTAGTATTTGTACCCCCCTTGAAAACCGGGACAAAGTTGCGGGTAAAGGTCTGAAAAGACACTCTTTTTCGTTCTGTAAGCTCTGCAAATATCGGCTCTCTCCATACTCTCTTGCGTACAAGGCAGGTCGATACCGCTGTTGTAAACAACTTTCCTAGTTCCTTTGTCCGCCTCCACTTCAAAAATCAGGAGCCTCTGAGGCGATACTATATTCTCTATAACGGAGGCAAGTCTCGTCAAAACCTGATGGGCATCGCTGTCGAGCTCTATCGTATTTTTGAAACGGTGAATATCGGAGAGCATATCTATGGTATGGGTCGCTTGCTCCAATGGATCTTCGCAATATCCTGTAGAACCTTTCAGGAAAATAGCCAGTTTCTTCTCGATCTTCCCTACAGTTTTGTTGAACTTCTCAATGAGCTCGTTGTATCGCTGCGCCACCGCTTCGACATCTTTGGCTTTGATTTGGGTCCTTACTTTCATGCTGAAGTCTCCATGTTTGGCTCTCATAAGAGACTTCTCTAGCTTTTTGAAGAAAATTATGTATGGCGCCGTGAAATGTTTTATGATCAGAAGCGATAGAAAGATGAATACAAGGGTGATTATCGCTATTTTAACAAGTGTCCAGATACCTTCTCTTCTTATCTCTCTTACGTCAAATTCGAGGCTCACGGCCCCAAGCACCTCCCCCTCTTTTGCGTCGTGGCACTGTAGACAGTCTATTTTTCCATATGAGGATGCCGTATAGGGGATTGTTACTCTCAAAGTTGCATTCTCAAAATCCTCGTAAAATTTGTCTATCTCTTTTCCGCTCTTTAAAACCTCTTTGTCTATTTCATCTTTGGGCATTTCACTTTTGAAGCCTTTTCCAAACTGTTTTACGACACTTTCAGATCTTACGATCCAAAGAGACTTGACACTATCTCCTTCGGACATCATCTCCAGAAAAGCTGCTCTTTTATCCATCATGCCGTTTACCATATGGGCGGTGAGCCCGTCTCTGATAAGTTCGGCAGCCATATGGGCTTTATCTATTGCACTGTTGTAGGAGTAGTTTCTGAAATTCAGGGCAGCATTTATCATTATAGCTACCGCAAAGAGCGTCATTATGGCTGTAAAGAGTAAAAATAGTTTCTTTTCCGTATTCATAACCATCTTTTAGATATCGGAAGTTTCACTTTTTTGTTTATCAGAGTACCGAAAATTGAGCTATGACGGGAGCATGGTCGCTCGGAGTAGGGCTTCTGCGTCTGCGTGTCCAGAGGTCCACCTCTATAGACTCGCACTCTTTGCAGAGAGATTTGCTTGCAAGTATATAGTCCAAGCGCATCCCCTCGTCTCTCCATATTCCTGCGGTACGGTAATCCCACCAGGTAAAGGAGCGTTCGCGGGGGTGCAGCTCTCTGTAGCAGTCGTGCAGACCGCACTCGATGAGCCTTTTCATCGACTCTTTCTCTTGCGGTAGAAAGCCTATCGCACCTTCGAAAACATCTGGATCATACACGTCCAGATCGGTAAGGGCGACGTTAAAGTCCCCCAGAAGCAGCACTTTTTCATCTTTTTCAAGAAGTGCTTTCAAATATTTTTCAAGAGCTCTAAAAAACTCCATCTTGTAGTCGTATCTTTCACTTCCTTCAAGGCCGCCGCGGGGGATGTAGCAGTTTAGAATGGTGGTTTCACCTATTTTTGCCTCTATGAGTCTCTTCTCTCTGTCTAAAACCTCGTTCCCAAACTCTTTTTTTATATCCATCATGGGAAGTTTGGAGCAGATAGCGACACCGTTTAGTCTCTTTTGGCCGTTTACGGCACACTCATACCCCAAAGATTTAAAAACTTCGAAAGGAAAGCTCTCCTCTTCGCACTTGATCTCCTGTAAGCAAAGTATATCCACTTGCCGCTTTTCGGTAAGCCACCGCTTTATAAGCTCTACTCTGGAGCGTATGGAGTTTACGTTGAAGGTGCAGATTGAAGTTGCCACCATTTCAATCTTTTAACATATCG
>JALSPH010000002.1 GCA_026986055.1 Campylobacterales bacterium | reverse complement strand
CTCTCTCTCCACGTTTAGAAGTTTCGGTACGAAACCGAGATACTCAAGAGGCAGAGAGTAGAGGCGGTGCGCACTCGTCTCGTCGACCACTTTACCTTGATATAGAACCAAAACCTCCCGCGGCACGACACTCACCGTGCCAACCCCTATTTTTTCAAGCATAGGGTCGGCTATATAGGGTATGAAACCAAGATCCTCTATCTTTTTAGCGATCTTCGAAGCCCCTTTAAACGGCGGAACAAGGTAGTCGACCACGATAACCGGCTTACCATCTTTTTTAACCCTCTCAAGCTGCGTCAAGAGCCAATCTCTATCCTCTTTGCCTACAGGTTTTGGCTTCATACTATTTACATCAAGCCCGCTGAAGAGCGACTCGGCAACTACCCCATCTACGCTATCTGAAATCGAATCGTATATCTCAAAGCCCCGATTTACCAATATAAGTTTATTTGGAAAGCTCTCTTTGCAGCTTCTTATGAAGGATGCCAAAGCTTTTTCATACTCTATTTTCTCTTTGTCGCTCAAGTCGGTCATATGGTAGGAGTCGAGAGTATCGAAAAAGATACCGTCGAAGCTTTTCATAAGCTTGCCTACCCTGAATTTAAGATCTTCCCTGTACCCTCTGTCGGTAATATCGAGAATATGGCTTTTCCATGCCTCGTTTTTTCCTAAAATCCACCCCTTTGGTGTTTTACTGTCGTACTCCCTTTCACTTAGACTGAAGTAGGCTAATGTCTTGCCCCTTCTTTCGTACTTTTGCAAATCTACTGCACCCGGCTGCACGACAACCCAGTCATAAAAAAGGAAAAGCTCCTTTGGCGGGTTCGAAGCGTAATAGAAGGCGACACTCTCCGGCTTTTTCGCAAAAAGGTTCACGGTGAAAATGAGAAGGAGTATATTAACGAAGCATAAACGTTTCATAATGAAGCCTTTTGAAGTCTCTATTCAGCAGATACATTCCCCACACCGAAACGATCAGCAAAGAAACGGCAAAACCGTAACCGTAGTAGTATGGACCAAGATATATGGAGAGTGCACTTAAAAGAGTGTTTAAAAGAAGCAGCAACCCGCTTAGAAGCAGAACGGCTCTTCTTCTATCAAGATAAAAGAGTATCGCAAGAAGCGACATGAAAAAGAGTTGAAGCTGAGTGGAGACAAGATCTATATGGAAAAGCGGTATATACAGAAGCGGAAGTTCAAGAGCTTTGAAAATCTGCTCGCTGAATATTATGAGCAGAATCGTAATGATACTCTGGACGCGCAAAATTTCGGTCAATGCATCTCTGGCACTCTCAATCATATCGTTTCCGGCTTTATATATATGCTCCAAAGTGGCACCCTCTCGCACCGCACTGTAGTAGATGTCGTACATCTTTGCAAAACTCGTCTCTACACGCAGCAAAAAGACCGCCATTCCGGGCGCGATCGCCAGGTATGCCATGAAAATAGGAAGGTCGTATATGGCAGAATCCCTCATCCACCCAAGCACTTTCGAACCGGTTTGGCCGTTGAACCAAAATATGAATTTGTCCGCCCATACGCCGGCATTGAAGAGAAAACCGGTAAAGACCAGCGACAAAAACATTTTCGACTTCAAAAAGTCGAACTCTACCATCACATCGGACGGATACTTTTTCAGTATCAACCCGACAAGCAGGAAAAAAAGAAGTATATGGCCGACAAGAAAAGAGGAGAGCATCGCAGTCAAACCATATTTTGCGAAAAAGTAGATCAATGCCAAAATCAAAAGATATGAAAAGAGGAAAGAGTAGATGATGAATTTGTAGTTTTTAAGTCCGGAAAGCACGATGTTTGCCATCCATACTCCGCAAAAGAGTGAAAATGTAAAAGCGTAGACCAAACTGAAGAGCGGGCCCGCTTCATCTACGAACGAGAGTGAAAACGGAAGTATCAACAAAAAGCCGACGGACATGTTTATGAAGATGACCCCCATCAGGTTTGGGAGTGTCTTCTCCTGCTTTTTTTCGAAAATTCTATCTGCAACGTATCGAGTAAAGGCCAATTGGAAAAAGCCTGTAAATATCAGAGAGAGGGCTATCAGGTAGGTGACGCTTACCTGAAACTGACCGACAACCTCCGCATCTTTCAACATCCCTTTGGCGATATAGCCCGATATCAGTATGCTCACTATAGATATCAGCCATGGACCGGAGCTTATTGCAGCAGAGTAGCTGTACGCCTTGACTATGGAAAAGAGTCTCTTTTTACGAAGGATCTTCTCTAACTCGAAGCCTATTCCTGCCATATTCCCCCCATCTGCAAATAGAGAGATTTATAGTTATTTAAAAACTTCTCCATATTGTAATAACTCTCTACTCTTTTTATCGCTACTTCACTGCATTTTCGCCACTGCACCTCATCTTCGAGCAGATCGATATAGGCGTATGCCGTCATAACAGGATTCGCTATGGGAACCACTCTGCCGGCTGCGCCAAGTTCTCTGTCTTCCTCATCCACTCCGCCGTTGATCAGCTGAGAGCATGACCCCACATCGGTGGTAACTGCCGGAATTCCTGCCGCAAACCCCTCCAAAACGACCAGAGGCATACCTTCGCTTATCGAAGTCAAAGTTACGATTTTGGCTTCAGGCAAGATTTCATCTATATTCTTGTAGCCCAAAAATTTGATGTTATCCTCCAGCCCCATAGTCTGCACGAGGTATCTGCACTCTTTCGCATAAGCCGGATCCTCATCTTCAGGGCCCACTATCCACCCCTGCGTATCGGGTATTTTGCCTACCGTAATTTTCAAAGCTTTTATGAATGTCTTTATATCTTTGATGGGCACGACTCTGCCTATCAAAACTATTATATTCTCTTTTTCACTCTTTCTGAATTTTCTCAACTTCTCTATATCCACACCGTTTGGAACCACCATACATTTTTTCGGATCGGCTCCGTAGAGTATCTGGGTAGATCGGGCCTTTTCATACAAAGAGACGATTTTATCGGCGCTTTCGTAAGCCATATCTCCCAGACTTTCGAAAAAGGCTATCCAAGCCTCTTTGGTATGGCTAATATTGGAGATATCCTTTTGCAAAAATGTCTTTGCATCGCTTATCCACTTCGCATCGAGCATATCTATCTTGCGCTCTTTGGTGTATATTCCATGCTCCGTCAAAAGAAAAGGTCTCTTCGTATAGCCGTGCAAAAGAGCTGCCAAAAAGCCTGCATAACCTGTAGATGGCGAGTGGATTATGTCGAAATCTCTTGTTTTCAAAGCGCTTTTTGCGATACGCCATAAAGGCGCATGCATATTTCTTATCGTCCAGAAATAGTCTATAAAAGAGCTTGTATCGCTCTTTTTCAGGTAGCTGTGAACTATAAACTCCCAACTCTCGAAACTATACAAAAACTCCTCGTAAGTTAACTTCTGCGTGTAAAACTCAGGAGTTGCGAGCTCTTTTGGAAAACTATCTTTGCTTCTGCTCTCAAGCCATACGGAAATCTTTTTAAGGGACTCTATGAAACTCTTTTTGGCCTTGATCGGCTTTGGCTCCGGTATGTCGTACTCGTCGAAAAGATAATACTCCTCCAAAGAGAGGAGATTTGAAGGAAGCTCATACTCCTTTTCTCCGTAATCGCTCTTTTTGCTTCCGACAAATATGAGATGAAAATCGAAATCGGGAAGGCCGCAGATAAGCTCATGTATCCAGGATGAGACCCCGCCCTTGACGTATGGGTAGGTGCCCTCGCCGATTATCAAAATTTTGAGCCTCTTACTCATGATTCCCGTCCCACAAAGATACGATAGGGTAGAGATATGGGTCAAGTTTCAGGTGTCTGTGTTTAGAGAATATCTCTTTTACTTTTCCAAACTCTCCGCCGTAGTAGTAGATTTCGGCAAGAAAAGGCAGTGCTCTATACTCGGACGCCCCGTTTTCCACCGCTTTTTGAAAATATAGTTTCGCCTTTTCTATATCGCCCCGTTTCAACTCCACTTTTCCCAACAAAACGAAAAGATCGGGATCTTTACTATATTTTCTTACCGCTTTTTTAGCGTAAAACTCCACTTTGTCGCAGAGAAATTTTCTCAGCTCAAGATCAGAAATACCGGTGTAGATATACTCCCAGTAGAGCTTGGCCAACTGCTCGGCATATTGAGCCTTCATCTTGTCGTTCGTTTCATCTTTGTATTTTTGCAAAGTCTCGTGTATCTTGTCGTTCAACTCCTTTTCCAGGCTATCTATAACACTGAAAGAGTATAGCCTTATCTCGTCGTTTTTATCTTTCAACCCCTCCTTTATCAAACCGATACTTTTAGGAGTCTGCAACTCTTTCAAAAGCGTGAACGCTTTCAATCGTAAATCTACGGGAGCATTATCTCTCTTTGCCAGCATATTGAGAGAGCTCTCTCCGAATCTTCTTTTACTGAGCGCTATCCTCTCTTCAAACAGTTCGCCGTATCCGACTTTTTCATAATCGAGCTCGACACTCTCTTTGAAACTTCTCCATATGTAGATATAAATCATGAAAGCCAAAAGGGCGAATATCGGTGCGACGAAGTTGAACAGTGCCAAAAGTGCCACGCTATACTTCGTCGGATACTTGTACTTTTCGGGCAAGAAGAACCATATACAAAATGCTATCGAGACTGAAGCGAAAAGGTGAAACGCCAAAAATACTTCTACATAAAGCTCGATCTCACCTTGAACCAATACATATATAGCAAAAGCTTCACATACCAAAGATAATATGAAAAAAATAGCCGGCAACATCATCATGAAAGCTTTTTTTGAACCTCTTCAAGACTTTTTACAAAATCTCTGTCAAGATAGAATATCTCTCTTTTCAACTCTTTTTCATCTATATCGAACTCTCTTTTTAGAAGAGTCTTCACTCTGTTTGAAAACTCTTCCGCCCCCAGCATCGTAGTCAACGGTAAAAGTATTACTATGTCGCACCAATTTTTTCCAAAATTGAAAAAGAGTGTATCTATGCCTCTTATCGCTCCTGAAATCTTGTTCAAAAGAAGGTCGTTGCACTTGTCGTTTCCTATACCAAGCACAACCAAAGAGCTTTGCATATTGTGGTTTTTGAAAATTGCAGAGAGTCTGTCTATATCTTTCATGAAATCGAGCGGTATTTTGGCAAACCTCTCGCTCAATTCCGAATACTCTCTGGCAATTTCCACAGAGTTTATGTAGTATGAAAGAAAGAGTGTCGTGGTCAGCATATTCTCTTTGTTCAAATTCAAAAAAGAGATCTCTTTTATCAAAAATAGCCCTCGCAACTCACCTTTGCTGTTTAAAACAGGCAGCACCGCTTTGTAGAGGGTTTCATTTTTGGCAGAGGGCAGAAAAACCGCCTCTTTGGTCTCCAGAGCCTTTTCTACCAGTGGATCGTCAAGGCTAAGATCGACTCTGCTGCCGATCACTTCGGCACACTTTTTGTAACCTCCGTTTTCCAACAGATACAGCGCTCCGCTATCTACAAAGCACTCTCTTGAGAGAAGCCTCACGAACTCTTCGGAGGCACTTTCTGGCTCTTTAGTAACTATATTTTTGATTCTAAGAAGTATCTCTCGGATACTCATAGGCTTCATTACGTAACTCTTCTCCAATTGATCGTGAGATGTTTTGATCACAAAAAGGTTTACGGCACTCTCTTCCAGTTTTTCATTCAAAAACTCTTTTGTCTGCTCTATCTGCTTTATCTTTCTCTTCCAATAGAAAGAGAACTCCCCCAAAACGAATGCGTAAAGAATATAAACAGAGAGTATCTGGTATGAAAAAGTTGTATAGAAAATCTTCATAGCGACGGCAAACACCAATACGGAAAGAACTGCCGCACCAAATCCGTAAAACAGAGTCACT
>JALSPH010000001.1 GCA_026986055.1 Campylobacterales bacterium | reverse complement strand
AAGATATCTTCTCTGCTTCTTTCTGCTTTTTGTACCCGTCTCTCTTTTTGCCAAGGTAAACGTCGTTGTAAGCATAATTCCGCAAAAATATTTCGTAAATAGGCTGGCCGGCAATTTGGCCGACGTTACGGTTATGGTCAAGCCCGGAGCGAGCCCGGCGACATACGAACCGAAGCCTTCCCAAATGAAAAAGGTTGCAGAAGCGGATATCTATTTTGCCATAGGGGTACCTTTCGAAAAAGCGTGGCTTCCGCGTTTTGCGTCGCAAAATCGGGGTATGATGATAGTGGATACGACCAAAGGAGTCAAAAAGCTGCCGATGCAAAACCATCACCACCACACATCTCAACCCCCACATCCCAGCACCCACATCCCAACCCCTACATCCCAACCCCTACATCCCAACCCCCACACCCCGGACCCGCACGTTTGGCTCTCTCCAAAACTTGTAAAGGTATTGGCTGAAAATATGGCCAAGGCTCTTATGGAAAGAGATCCGGCGAACAAAGAGGTATATAAAAGCAATTTGGCAGCTTTCAAAAAGGAGATAGAGTCGCTTGATGAGAGGCTTAAAAAGATACTTCGTCCTTGCAGAGGGGAGGCTATGATGGTATTTCACCCCTCCTGGGGCTACTTCGCCAAAGATTACGGTTTGAAGCAGATTCCTATAGAGATAGAGGGAAAAGAGCCCAAAAGCAGAAGGCTTTTGCATTTGATGAAAGAGGCCAAAGAGGAGGGTGTCGAAACGCTCTTCGTTCAGCCCCAATTTTCCAAGCGTACAGCCGAGGTGATCGCCGACGCTATAGGTGCAAAGATAGTGGATGCCGATCCGCTGGCATATGAGTGGTCGGATAATCTTCTTAAAATAGCGAAAAAAATATGTGAAGATAGAAGATGAATCGATACGCCGTAGAGATGAAAGATCTCTATTTCTCATACGACGGCAAAACCGTTTTGGAGGAGATAAACATAAAGGTGGAAGAGGGGGACTTTCTTGCCGTCATTGGCCCAAATGGCGGAGGGAAGAGTACCCTTTTGAAGCTAATGATGGGTATCTTGAAGCCAACGAGCGGAGAGGTGAAGCTTTTTGGAAAGCCTCCGCAGGAGAGTGACAGGGTCATAGGCTACGTTCCACAGGAGACGGGACACAATATCGACTTTCCGGTAACCGCACTCGATATAGTATTGATGGGCGTGTTGCATAAAAGAGATATTTTCGCCAGATACGGCCCATCTTTGAAAAAGAGAGCCTTCGAAGTTCTTGCTCGCGTCGGAATGGAGGATTTCGCTAAAAATAGATTCGGTGAGCTCTCTGGCGGTCAGAGGCAGCGGGTTCTCATCGCCAGAGCCCTCTGCAGCGACCCCGATATCTTGATGCTGGACGAGCCGACGGCCAGTATCGATTTCGGAGGCCAGAGGGAGATATTCGAACTTATGGAAGAGCTTAACCGTTCGATGACCGTCATAGTGGTAAGCCACGATATGAGTATGGTGATGGGCTTTGCGAAACATGCCGTTTATGTCAACAAAACGGCCGTCATGCACTCTATCGATTCGCATACCAGATATCAGATCAAGCGTCAGCTCGAGGGTCACGAAGGGCACTATTGCGGTGCGGAGTTTTGGAGAGATATGGGCAAGAAGTTCGAGTGCACTAAGGAGTGCAAAGATGCTTGAAGCGCTACAGCTTTCGTTTTTTCAAAACGCTCTTATAGCCGGAGTTTTGATTGCCATAGCCATTGGAATCCTGGGCCCTTTGACGATGGCGAACAGAATGACTTTCATGAGCGGAGGTATCGCTCATGCTACCTACGGGGGAGTAGGCTTGGCACTCTATTTTGGCTTCTCCATTCTTCTTGGTGCAGCTTTGGGAGCTGTAGTCGCAGCTGCGATCATATCTTTCATAGCCTACAGATATGTCCACCGTTCCGATACAATCATAGGCATGGTATGGGCCGTAGGTATGGCCATAGGAGTCGTTTTCAGCGACTTGACGCCGGGCTACAACGTGGATCTTATGAGTTTTCTTTTCGGTTCCATTCTTGCCGTATCGAAAGAGGATCTTTGGCTTATGGCCTCTTTTGATATCGTAGCCGCACTTTTGGTGTGGTATTTCTACTACGACCTTCTTGCATTGAGTTTTGATCCAGTTTTTGCGAAACTTCAAGGTGTCAAAACCGGGCTTCTTCACCTTCTGCTTCTGCTGCTGGTAGCCCTTACCGTTGTTTTGGCGATGAGACTTGTCGGGCTTATTTTGGTTATAGCTCTTTTGACTATGCCCGGCTTTTCGGCCGAAAGATATGTAAAGTCGCTCGGAGGAATGATGCTTCTTTCCATACTCTTGTGTATAGTTTATATAGTGGCGGGGCTCTTTTTGGCATATATGTTCGATCTCTCTTCGGGAGCTTCAGTCATATTGATAGCGGCATTTGGTACAATTGCACTGTTTTTAATAAAATATTTCCTACCCAAAGGTATATCACAATGATAAAAAAGTGTCTTTTCCCCGCTGCAGGTTACGGAACAAGGTTCCTTCCGGCTACAAAAGCGATGCCAAAAGAGATGCTTCCTGTCATGGCAAAACCTCTTATCCAGTATGGAGTGGAAGAGGCGGTAGAGGCAGGAATGGATATAATGGCCATAATAACGGGTCGAGGAAAACGTGCCATTGAGGACCATTTCGACATAAGCTACGAACTTGAGCACCAGATAAAAGGGAGCTCCAAAGAGTATATGCTTAAAGAGATCAGAGATTTGATCAACAGATGTACATTCACCTACACAAGACAGATAGAGATGAGAGGGTTGGGTGACGCAATATACAAAGGAAAAGTGCTCATAGGAGATGAGCCTTTTGCGGTTTTGCTGGCAGACGATCTATGTACCCACGATGGAGGCGACGGCGTACTTTCACAGATGGTGAAAGTTTATGAAAAGTATAGATGCTCCATAGTCGCGGTTCAGGAGGTCCCGATGGAGCATGTAGGAAAATATGGGGTGATAGCGGGAAAAGAGATAGACGACGGGCTATATATGGTCGATACGATGGTAGAAAAGCCCGAACCGGATGAGGCCCCTTCGAATCTGGCCATCATAGGGCGCTATATCTTGACGCCGGATATATTTGGACTTATCGAAAAGACAGAACCCGGCAAAGGGGGAGAGATTCAGATAACCGACGCTTTGATGGCACAGGCCAAAGAGGGAATGGTCATGGCGTACAAGTTCAAAGGTAAGCGTTTCGATTGCGGCAGCATAGACGGGTTTGTCGAGGCTACGAATTACTTTTATGAAAAGGGAAAAAAGGAGAGTTGATGAAGATCGTAATTTTGGATGCGAAAACTTTGGGAGAAGATATAGATCTGAAAGTTTTTGAAAATTTCGGCGAACTCGATATTTACCCTACAACTTCAGCGGATGAGACTATTAAGAGGTGTCTTGACGCCGATATCGTCATCACGAACAAAGTGGTGATAAACAAAGAGGTGATGGACGCATCCAAAAATTTGAAGCTCATATGCGTAGCCGCTACCGGAATGAACAATATCGATCTGGAGTATGCCAAAGAGAAGGCAATCGAGGTTAAAAACGTCGCCGGCTACTCAACCCAAAGCGTAGTGCAGCATACGTTCGCTATGCTCTTTTACCTTATGGAGAAGCTTCCATACTATGATAGTTATGTAAAAAGTAAAAGTTGGGCGAAATCGGGTATTTTTACATCTTTAGATAGGCCTTTTCATGAGCTTCACGGCAAACAGTGGGGCATAATTGGGCTTGGTACCATAGGAAAAGAGGTCGCAAAAGTCGCCAAAGCTTTCGGCGCTACCGTGGTTTACTACTCTACAAGCGGCCAAAACGACGATCCGTACTATCCTAGAATGGAGCTTGACACTCTGCTTAGCACCTCGCATATAGTCTCGATTCATGCACCTCTAAATGAAAGAACAAGAGATCTTCTCGATTTTTCAAGACTTCAAAAGATGCAAAGCGGCTCGATTCTTTTGAACCTTGGCCGCGGAGGCATAGTGAACGAAAAAGATTTGGTGCACATTATGGATGACAAAGAGATATATGTAGGTTTGGATGTCACGGAAAATGAACCTTTGCCGGCCGACTCTTTGCTATACGAGGTTGCAGAGCCTGACCGGTTGTTGATCACGCCTCATATCGCATGGACCAGCGTAGAAGCGCGCGAGAGACTGGTAGCAGGTATAGTAAGAAATATAGAGCACTTTTTAAAAAGGCATACGATTTAAGAGATGTTCTTAGGTCAAATTCTCTTTTTCAAGAGCGTAAAGCTCGTATCTGACGGTTTTAAAAAGCTCCGCTTCGCCGCTGTTTATGAGCTTTAGGCTCTCTTCTAAAACTCTCGCAGCTTCCTGGGCACGCTTGTAGTTAGCCAGAAGCAGACTCTTTTCATCTACTCTCTCTTTCTCGCTCTTTGTGCTCTCTTTCAAAACATCATTTTCTATATCTCTATGAGTGAGCATCTTGGTATAGTTTTCAATATTTGCTTTGTGGCGAAGCTCTTTTAGTTTTGAAGCTATTTTTTTATTGTCGTAGATGTAGCGGTTTATATCTTCGATGACGCGAATCCCCTCCTTCAGTCGGTTGAGATTCGCGTCGATGAGCCGAAAAAGTTTCGGCTCGATTTCACTACTCTTCACGCCCGAAGATTCCTAGAATCTGAAGAAGTGAGATAAAGAGGTTCAGTACATCGAGGTAGATGGCAATCGCTGCCTCCACCGGTGTTGCAAATGCACCTTGAATTATCTTTTGGGTATCGTATATGATCATGAAGCTAAACAGAAGTGCTCCTGCGCCTGCTATCATCACCTGAAGAAGCGAACTCCCCAAAAAGAGATTCACAACTGAACCTATAACAAGTATAATCAGTGCAATAAAGAGCGGCTTGCCCCAGCTGCTGAAGTCTCTGGTCGACTGCATCGCATATAGGCTAAGTCCTCCGGAAATTACGGCAGTCATTATGAATGCCTGTGCAGCCACTGCACTTCCTACTGCTGCCAGTAATGGAACAAGAGTAACACCGGTAAGAAAAGTGAAACCGAAAAGCATAGCCATATTGAGTCCCGGCTTGTTTCTTGTGAACATCAAGCCAAATAGCATAGCGAACTCAAGAATCACAAGCCCTATATACCACTGCGATATCGTTGCAGCCATCCCCATACCGGCGTATGCACCGGCTGCTCCGGCAATACATGAGGCTGCAAATAGCTGATATGTAGATTTTATGAAGCTTGCCAGTTCAGCTTCGCTTCTTACGGGTTGCTCTTCGAATGGTCTGTTTTCGTAACGCTCTTCCTGGCGGTGTGCACTTTGATTGTGTACGTAATCACGATTGTAGAGTGACACATCGTCTCCTTTTATTTTTATTTAAGATTAATTGCAGAGTGATTATAGCTTATGTTCTTTTGAAAATCAACTACTGCGCATACATTAATATAGATAGATATGGAAAGATTCAAAAATGTAATTCTATCAAGTGACCTTCAAAAAATTCCATAAAACCCCTTCCCGACTCTTGACAACTGAGTGCCACTCTGCTATAATTCCCGTCCACAAACGACGAGCCCTCGAGTTGAGAGGTAAAAAGTGTTTGTGAGACGCTTCTATAATATATAGACGTCAGAAGAGATCTTTGACAACCGAGTAAGAGATAAGTAACAACCTTTGAGTCTAAATTTTTGCGATTTTTTTTAGAAAAGTCGAGATTTAAGTCTAAAATAGGACGAACAATTCATTTATGGAGAGTTTGATCCTGGCTCAGAGTGAACGCTGGCGGCGTGCTTAACACATGCAAGTCGAACGAGAACGGCTCACGGATCCCTTCGGGGTGAAGTGAGTGTCAGCTAAGTGGCGCACGGGTGAGTAATGTATAGGTAACATGCCCCTTGGAGGGGGATAACAGCTGGAAACG